>CAMDPA010000216.1 GCA_945903565.1 Devosia equisanguinis
GTCAGACCCAGAGGGTCTGACGCCTCCCCGGGGGGAACCAATAAGAGATGAGCACACTGCAGCTCACCCTCGCGGTGAACAGCGTCGCGATGGGCGGCTTGCTGTTCCTACTGTCCGCGGGGTTCTCGCTCATCTTCGGGCTGATGCGCATCCCCAACCTGATGCATGGCTCGTTCTTCATGCTCGGCGCTTATCTCGGTTCGAGCTTTCTTGACTTCGGCCTGTGGTTCTGGGCGGCCGCCATCGCCAGTGGCCTCGGCATGGCTCTGTTCGGTGGCCTGATCGAACGGCTCTTGCTGCGCCGCCTCGCCGGGCAGACGTTGCCGCAGGTGCTGCTTACGCTCGGCTTCTCCTTCATCATCGCCGACGTCTGCCTGATGATCTGGACCGGCGACCCGATTCAACCGCAGACACCGGCGCATCTGCGCGGCGCTTGGCTCGTCGGGGAAATGGTGTTCCCGATCTACCGGCTGGTGATCGTGTTGGTTGCGGTCGTGATTGCGGCGCTGCTTTGGCTGATGGTCGACCGCACGCGGATCGGCGCGATGATCCGCGCCGGTGTGGATGATCCGGAGATTGCGCGCGTGGTTGGCATCAAGGTCTCGCAGCTCTTCACGCTGATCTTCTGTCTTGGCGCGGCGCTGGCCGGTTTCGCCGGTGTGATCGGCGCGCCGTACTTATCGATCTATCCGGGCCTTGATGCGCAGATGTTGCCGCTGGCGTTGATCGTCGTCATTCTCGGCGGCTCGGGCAGCCTGCTTGGCGCGTTCGTCGGCAGCTTCATCATCGGGTTCCTGTTCAATTTCGGTCAGGCGATGTTCCCCAACCTCGCCTACGTCATCTTATTCCTGCCGATGGTTCTCGTGCTGGTGCTGAGACCCCAGGGCCTGTTCGGCAAGGTGGGCGCATGAACGGCTTCAGTCGCAAGAGCATCTGGATCCTGTTCGGCCTCCTCGTGCTCGCTACGCTGCCGATCTGGATGCAGCATCCCTATTACATCAACACGTCGAGCCAGATCCTGTTCTGGGCGATCATTGCGCTCGGCCTCAACGTGCTGGTCGGCTATGGCGGGCTTACCTCGCTCGGCCATTCCGGGCTGTTTGCGATCACGGGCTATACGGTCGCGCTGATGGTCGATTCCGGCTACGGGCACCTGACGGCGGCGCTTGCCGCGATCGCGCTTACGCTGCTCGCATCCGCCGTGTTCGCGATGCTGGCGCTGCGGGCGACCGGTATCGGCTTCCTGATGATCACGCTGGCGCTCGGCCAGATCGTGTGGGGCGTCGCGTATCGCTGGGTCGATCTCACCAACGGCGACAACGGCGTCAACCTCAAGGTGCGCCCGATGCCGTTCGGCATCGATCTGGCGAGCCCCACGGCGTTCTACTGGGCGACGTTCCTGACGTTCCTGTTCGCGCTCGGCTCGATGTATCTGTTCGTGAACTCGCCGTTCGGGGCCAGCGTGCGTGGCACCCGCGATCAGCCGCGCCGCATGAACGCGCTCGGCTTCAATGTGTGGCTGATCCAGTTCCTGGCGTTCCTGTTCTCCGGTTTCTGGTGCGCGATCGGCGGCCTGCTCTACATCTACTACAACCAGTTCGTGAGCCCGGAAGTCGCCGCACTGCAAGCCTCAGCCGAGGTTCTGCTGATGGTGATCTCCGGCGGCACGGCCACGCTGCTTGGCCCGATCGCGGGCGCTGCCATCGTCGTCATCATGAAGAACATCATCAGCGCCTGGATCGAGCGTTGGAACCTGGTGCTCGGCGTGATCTTCATCCTGATCATCAGCTTTATGCCCGAAGGCCTGGTGCCTGGCATTGCGCGGTTGTGGCGGCGAGCGCGGGAGGGCAAACCCCAGCCTAAACCCGTCGCTGAAGCCAACCCCGTGAAGGAGGGCGCACCATGAGCTACGCGCTCGAAATTCGCGACCTGTCGAAAGCCTTCGGCGGCCTGAAGGTCACGCAGCATGTCAATCTCGCGGTGGCGCCGGGCGAGAGGCGCCTGATCATCGGCCCCAACGGCGCGGGCAAGACCACGCTGTTCAACCAGATCACCGGCGAGATCGCGCCCGACAGCGGCTCGATCCACCTGATGGGCCGCGACATCACCAAGGTCGCCTCGCGGCGGCGGGCGCATCTGGGCATGTCGCGCACCTATCAGATCATCACGCTGTTCCCGCACGATACGATTCTGCGCAACGTTTCGTTGGCGCTGCTCGGATTGTCGCCAGTGCGTTGGAACCCGATCAGCGACATGGACCGCCAGCAGCAGCTCGTCACTGGCGCCGCGAGCGCGCTGGAGCGAGTCGGGCTTACGCACTTGGCGCAGCGGCCGTTGTCGGAGACCTCCTACGGCGAGCGCCGCCGGGTCGAGATTGCGATGGCGCTGGCGCAGAACCCGAAGGTGCTGCTGCTCGACGAACCCTACGCGGGGCTTTCCATCGACGAGCGCCAGGGCCTGCAGAAACTGATCGAGGCCATCCCGCGCGAGGTCACGATCGTGATGATCGAGCACAACATGGACGTGGCGTTGGGCTTTGCCGACCGCATCACGCTGCTCCACTTCGGCGAGGTGATCGTGGAGGGCACGCGCGCCGAGGTCGTCGCCGATCCGCGCACGAAGGAGGTCTACCTTGGCCACCAATAGCGCGCTCATTCTCGAAAACGTCGACGCGTTCTACGGCGACAGTCACGTGCTGCATGGGGTGTCGTTCACGTTGGGCGAAGGCCGCCTGCTCGGATTGCTCGGCCGCAATGGCGCGGGTAAATCGACGTCGATGAGCGTGGCCGTCGGGTTCGTGCCGCCCAAGCGTGGCAAGGTGGAAGTGTTCGGAAAGAACGTCAGCACCTTTTCGCCCGAGCGCATTTCGGCGGAGGGCGTCGCGCTGGTGCCTCAGGGGCGGCGCATCTTCAAGAGTCTTACCGTGCGCGAGAACCTGATCGTCGCCGCCCGGAAGCCGCCGCGCGGCACGGCGGCGGCGTGGGATCTGGCGCGGGTGTTCCTGACCTTCCCGCGGTTGCAAGAGCGGCACAACCAGTTCGCCGGCAGCCTCTCGGGTGGCGAGCAGCAAATGCTCGCGATCGGCCGCGCGCTGATGAACAACCCGCGCGTGCTGCTGATGGACGAGCCGTCCGAAGGCCTCGCCCCGCAGATCGTGGCGGAGGTCGAGCGCACCATCGCCAAGCTCAAGGCCGAGGGGCTATCGATCATCCTGGTCGAGCAGAACATCCGCCTGACGCTCGAGATCGCCGACGACGTCGTGATCATGAACTCCGGGCAGGTCGCGTTCACCGGCAGCTCCGCGGAGGTGCGCGCGCGGGGCGACCTGATCGAGCAGCATCTCGGGGTTCATTGAAATGCGGTGTCGTTGGTCGGGTAGAGCTTTTCGCGAGACCCGATATTCCAGGCGCGAGATTTGCCGTTGTACGTCCGGTCTCGTTCCTCGCTCCGATCTCCGGACCACCATCACCCCGCCGGCTTCGGCATTGGAAACAACCGCCCCTGCACCGCCAGGGCGATCGTACGCGCGACGATCCAGCCGATGAACAGGTTGGCGATCACGAACATCGGCCATGCGAGCTGCGCGATCGCGCCGGCGGCATGCCGTTCCAGGCAGATCAGTGTCGAGCCTGACAATGCAGCGACGCCGAACGTGAACGCCCAAGCTCCCGGTGAGAACGGCTGAGCCCTGATCCATGGTGAAAGTCGCAGCAGGATCAGCGCTTGCAGCAACGCGTAGCCGAGCAGGAAGTGGACGAGCTTGTCGGGCGGGCCTTCGGTGAAGCCGAGATACGCGAGGCAGCCGACGGAGGGTGGCGCAAGTTGCACGCCGATCGTCGCACGCATCGGCACCGGCAGGCCGTGGCTCATCATGCGGTAGAGGATCAGCGAATCCATGATCAGCCAGGTGATGACGCCGGGGCCCCATAGCAGCGAGGCGACCTCGCGATAGCCGAACGCGCCCGCCGCCAGCGCGCCGGTATAGGCTGTGCCGACGGACGGCAGGATGATCAGTGGCGTGACGGTCTCGAGCCCGCGTCCGCCCTGCCAGAGCCCGCCGATCAGCCATGCCGCAAGCAGAACGCCGCCGATGACGCCGAGGACGAAGATCAACCAGGCGAGATCGGGCGCATAACCCCGGAGTGCGATACTGGCCATCAATGTCGCCATCGGGATCAGCCCGAGCCCAAACGACATCACGGGATCATCGAACTCGTTCCGCGCGGCCTGCTTGGCGTAGATCCATTTCGCCGCGTAGAGTGTGATCCAGGCAAGCCATAGCGCGGCGGCGGCCAGCAACAGCGCTTCGCCGATCCAACCTGGGAAGTTCCACGTTCGCGCCGCGACGCGCCACGCCCCGCCGAGACCACCGAGGCCGAGCACCATCCCGAAAAACGCGGCCGGCACGAGTGGGATCGGCGGTCGTCGAAGTGTTGGCTCGGACATAGGGGAGCGGTTCCTGCGGGAAGGTTAGCGTTTGTCCCCTCTCCTTTGCTTCCCCGGACAAGCGGTCCGACCTGCAAGGTCGGAGTGCGCAGAGCCGGGGTCTTGACCCTGTTGATGGGGTGAAGACCCCGGCTCTACGCGGCTATCGCCGCTTCGGCCGGGGACGCAGTGGAAAGGTGGTGCCTCTCAGAATGCCGGATCTAGCGCGCTGGTGGCCAGATGCCGCGCGCATATTCGATCAACGCATCGGCGATGAATTCCGGCTGTTCGGCGATTGCGGCGTGCGAGGCGTTCGGCACGATGCGGACGGTTACGCGCACGCCGTTCTCGCGGCGGAAGATTTCGGCGTCCTCGACGTGGGCGAGGGGGTCGTGGTCGGGCTGCAGGTAGAGAATCGGTTTGCCGCCGCCGGCGTAGTCGCGCTTGCGCGAGGTGCGGTCGCCGGCGGTGCGCTGCACGGCAAGCACATGCGGATACCAGCCTTCGAGCCAGCTCGTGGGATCGTTGCCGGGCGCGAAGAAGGCAAAGCGCAGGGCTTCGAGCCGGATCTCATCGGGGAGTTCCGCATTGGCGCTGTTGCGGATCGCGGCGCGCACCTCCGGCGGGCTCGGCGCATGGCCGACGTTGGCCGCGATCAGGGAGACGGCGGCGACAAGTTCGGGGCGGTCGGTCGCCAACAGGCGTGACACGCGATTGCCGAACGCGTGGCCGGCAACCAATGCGGGACCGCCGCCTTCGGCTTCGATCACGGCGGCGATGTCGGCCGAGCAGTCTTCGAGATCGCGATAGGCGCAACCGTGGCTTTGGCCAATGCCGCGCGGTTGGGGCCGCAGTACGCGGAAGCCAGCACCCGCTAGCCGCTCCGCGATCGGGTCGAAGTCGCCAGCGCCGCGCCCCAACGAGGGAAGCAGCCCGATCAGCGGTCCCGTGCCCTGAGCCAGCACTTCGATCGCCGCCACGTTTTCACGGGCGACGATCTTGCGTTCGACGGTTGTCGGGTCGGGGACGGGCATCGGTGTTGCGCCTTACCGCACGACCTTGGCACCGGTCGCCTGGAGCTGCACGCGAATGTCGGCCTCGTACTCCCTAAGGAATTTCTTGGACGCTTCTGCCGTCAGATAGCCGTCCTCGAAATAGTTGTCGGCGATGTACTTTTTCCAACCTTCAGATTTCGATAGCTTCTGGAACACGCCCTCGTAGTAGGCGAGCGCGGGAGCCGGCATGTTCGGCGGGCCGACGACGCCGCGGATCTGCGGGATCTTCGGTAGGTCGTAGCCGGCCTCCTTCACGGTGGGGATGTCCTTGAACGCCTCGAGCCGCGCGTCGGTAAGCTGGGCCAGCACCTTGAGCTTGCCCGCGCGCACCTGTTCGATGCCCTCGCCCGGATCGATCATCATCAGGTTGACATGGCCGCCGAGCAGCGCCGCCATGCGCTCGCTGCCCGAGGGGAACGAGATGAACGACCAGTTCGCGCCGGTCTGCTTCATCAGAATTTGGCGCACGAGGTTTTCGCGCGCGGTGATCGAGCCGCCAGACATTTTTAGTGCGCCGGGCTTGGCCTTGGCTTCTTCAATGAAGTCCTTCAGCGTTTTCCACGGCGCATCGGCGCGCACCACGAACAGGCCGGGCTCGATCACCACGCGCGCGACGGGGGTCAGCGTGTCGTAGAGGTTGACCTTGGCCGCCATCTGCACCAGCGGATCGGTCAGCCAGATGTTGGTGAACACGCCGAGGGTATGAGCGTCGCCGTCCTTGCTGGCCAGATATGCCGAGGCGGTCGTGCTGCCACCGCCGGGCTTGTTGGACACCTGCATGCGGACGGGGATGAGCTTTTCCTTGTCCATGAGTTGCGCGATCGTACGCGCGAACAGATCGTTGCCGGAGCCGGGGCCCCCGTGTGCGACGATCTCGATCGGCTTCGACGGCACGAATTGCGCCAGCGCGGGCGTGCCTGCCGCCAGCGTCGCGGCCAGACCGATGACGGCCGCGCCGAAGGTGCGTCTTGTCGGGTGCATGGATGGTCCTCCCCTTATTGTTGTTTCAGCGGCTATACACCGCGCCCGCTTAATCGGTTCGGTGTAGGTTGGGTCAAGCGTCGATGCGGAGCATCGCTCCGCGATGACGCGCGACCCAGCACTTTGCGCGTCGTCGTGGATTGTTGGGTCGCGCAACTGCTTGACCCAACCTACGGAACGTCTCATCCACCTTCGCCGATGGCCCTCGTGCGCCAACGGTTGAAGTAGCCCACGCAGGGTGTCAACAGCACGATCACCGCGATGATCAACATGCCCAAGGCCAGAGGCCTCGTCAGGAACGTGCCGAGGTCACCCTGGCTCATCATCAGGGTTTGCCGCAGCGCGCGTTCCATCGCGTCGCCCAGCACGAAGCCGAGAATGAGCGGCGCGGTGGGATAACGGAACTTGACCATGAGGTAGCCGAGCAGCCCGAAGCCCGCGAGCAGCCCGAGATCGAAGATGCGGCCCGAAGCCGAGAACGCGCCGACCAGCGCGATACCCAGGATCATCGGGAACAGCACGAATACGGGGATGCGCAGGATTTGCGCGAACACCGGCACCAGCGGCAGGTTGAGCACGAGCAGCATCACGTTGCCGATATACATGCTGGCGACGAGGCCCCAGAACACGTCGGGATGCTCGACCATCATCAGTGGACCGGGCTTCACGCCCCACATCACCAACGCGGACAGCATGATCGCCGTCGAGCTGCCGCCGGGCAGGCCGAGCGTCAACAATGGTACCAGCGCGCCGCCGCTATCGGCGTTGTTGGCGCCCTCGGGAGCGGCCACGCCCTCCGGCACGCCGGTGCCGAATTTCTCCGGATGTTTCGAGACGGCCTTTTCCAGGCCGTAGGAGATGAACGAGGCGATGGTCGAACCAGCGCCGGGCAGCACGCCGACGATGAAGCCGACGACTGAGCCGTTGAGAAACGCGAACCGGCAGGCTTTGAGTTCCGCCCACGATGGCAACAGGTTCATGATGCCGCGGGGCACCGGCAGCACCTGCGTTTCCTCGCGCTTCTCGATGGAGGCCAGCACTTCCGACAGCGCGAACACGCCGACCGCTACCACGATGAAATCGATGCCGCCCAACAGCGTCGATTGCCCGAAGATGTAGCGTGCTTCCGCCGTGAACAGGTCTGTTCCGATGCTGGTCAGCCACAGGCCGATCAACAGCGAGAGTAGCCCCTTCAGCATCGAGCCGCCCGACAGCATCACGACCAGCGACAGCCCAAGCGCCATCAGCGCGAAGTATTCCGGGCTGGAGAACGTCAGCGCGAATTGCGCGATCGGCGGTGCCATTAAGGTCAGCGCGATCACGCCGACCGTTCCGGCGATGAACGAGGCGATGGCGGCGATGCCAAGGGCTGCGCCCGCGCGGCCGTTCTTGGCCATCTGGTAGCCGTCGATGCACGTCGCGACGGAGGAGGATTCGCCGGGAATGTTGAGCAGGATCGAGGTGGTCGAGCCGCCGTACTTTGCGCCGTAATAGATGCCGGTCAGCATGATGATGCCGCTGGCGGGGTTCATGCCGTAGGTGAGCGGCAACAGCATCGCGATGGTGGCGGCCGGCCCCAAACCCGGCAAAATGCCGACGACGGTGCCGAGAAAGCAGCCGACGAAGCACCACATCAGGTTGGTCGGTAGCAGTGCGACCGAGAAGCCTTGCATCAGGCCGTCGATGATTTCCATGACGTCAGCCGATCCCAGCGGCGGCGAGCAACGGCGCCCATAGCGTGCCTGTCGGCAGATTGATCCCTAGAGCCAGCGGAAATACCAGCCAGAATCCGGCCGCGATCCCAATGGCCGTGAGCAGCGCTGCGAGCAGCGACTTTCCCATCACCCAGGTGACGACGAAGAACGTTAGCAAGCCCAGGCTCGCGAAGAAGCCGAGCGGCAGCATCAGCGCGATGGCGCCCGCGAACGCCGCCCAGGTGATGAGCGCGCGCGCGGTTCCCCGCCAGTCCATCGGCGTGCGCGATTGGGGATCGGGCTTGACGGCCGCCTTGACGACGAGGCCGAGCGACAGCGCGATCATCGCCAAGCCGTACCACGTTGGGAAGAAGCCGGGCCCTGGACCATCCGGCCCCAGGTAGGTCCACTCGAGGGCTTGGGAGAGGATGAACACGCCAAGGCCCGCCAGCACGGCGCCGGACAGCACATCCCGATCCCTTGCGAGACCCATCTCCCGAATTCCCCCTCAACCCCGATGCTCGACGTTCCCCCGCATACTAGCCGATCGCCGGCGCGTGGCGAAGGCGATCTTCCTAAGGACAGATCGCAGAATAACCGCTACGAGGTCCCCGGTCTACGTGGGCTGATTGTATAGTTCCATTCGGGATGGAAGTCATCGCCGACAAGCTTGACCGCCGCCAACTCGGCTTTGCTGACCTTGATGCCTTTCTCATAGGTTCGC
>CAMDPA010000217.1 GCA_945903565.1 Devosia equisanguinis
CTGGGGTATCTTGGGTCATGGCGGTTGTGGCGTAGCGTTGATACGCGGCACTCTTCGTCTCGACACCGAATTGTTACGTGAATCTCGCCACTTGCACCACAACTGCCAACGATTTTCCAAGGTCTGGTGCATAATCCGGGCTAGAAGCCACCGGCTACGAGGTGTTCTGGGACGGCAAGCTGAACCACGACGACTGGAAGGGTGAGCTCCGCGACGAGATCAACCGCTCGAAGATGGTGATCTGCCTGTGGTCGGCGAAGGCGGCGGCATCCGATAACGTCAAGGCGGAGGCCTACCATGCCTTCGGCATCAAGAAGCTGCTGTCGGCCCCGATCGAGAACGAGTCGGTCGTTCCGGAGTATTTCGCCAAAACCAACCTGCACCCGTTCGACGGTTGGGCCGATGCAAACCGCCTTCCTGATCAGCTCACGAAGATCCTCGACACGCTGCATCGGATCATCGGCGGTTCGATCCGGAAAGCGAGCGAGCCTCAGAGCGCTGCCGTCATCCCCGTCGAATTAGGCGATATCCCCGGCGCGCCGCCGCGGCTCGTCGGCCGCGACACCGAGCTTGCCATGCTCCGCGCCGCCTGGGTGAGCAAGCCGCCGGGCAAGATCAACGCCGTCGTGCTCCATGCGCTCGGCGGTGCGGGCAAGTCGGCGCTGCTGAGCACGTTCGCCAACGAATTGCTGGCAGACGGCGGCGGCGGTGCCCAACGCATCTATGGCTGGTCGGCCTATTCCCAGGGCTCCGGCGAGCAGAAGCGCGCGGACGCGGACGGCTTCATCACCAAGGCGCTTGGCGATCTCGGCTTCGCGGGCGAGCTGCCCAAGGACCCCGTCGAGCGCGCCCGCGCACTGGCCAAGCTCGTACAGCGCGAGCGCGTGCTGCTGCTGCTCGACGGGCTGGAGCCGCTGCAGGATCCGCCGGGCGTCAACAAGGGCCGCTTCAAGGACAAGGGCCTCGCCGAGCTGGTGAAGATGCTCGGCAACCAGAACCCCGGCCTCGTCGTGCTCACCACGCGGCAGGAGGTGACGGAACTGGCGGGGCGCGGGCCGCTCGTCGTCAACCACTCGCTCGATCAGCTTTCCGATACCGCCGGCGCGGAGCTGCTGGTCGAGCTTGGCGTGCGCGGGCGGCAGAAGGAGCTGGAGGCAGCGGTGCGCACGGTCGACGGCCACGCACTATCGGTGACGCTGCTCGGCACCTACCTGTCGGAGGTGTGCGGCGGCGACATTCGCCACCGCGACCAGTTCAACTTCGCCGACATCGTGCTGACCAAGGCCGAGCAGGAGGCGCTGGCAACCGACAAGACGATCATCCCCGCCAAGCGCGCCAACAAGGTCATGCGCGGCTATCTGGAGCAGTTCGACAACCTCGCAAAGAAGGGGGCGAGCGAGGGGCTCGGCGGACCGGAGCGTGCGCTGCTGCACCTGCTCGGCCTGTTCGACCGGCCGGCGGACGGGAAAGCGGTCACAGCGCTCTTGGAGAAGCGCATTCCGGGACTGACCGACGAGTTGTTCGTGGACACCGTTACGAAGTTCACCGGTCCCTCGCAATTACAGGTAAGCGAGATCAAAGTCCGAGAGCTATCTCCGGACGAGCGCACGCAGCGCATCCGTTATGCCAAAGACCGGCTGCGCAAGCTCAGGCTGCTGTCGAGGGCCAACTCCAGCGACCCTCAGGAGCTGGACGCGCACCCGATCGTGCGCGCGTTCTTCTCCGGCCGCCTGGACGAGACGGCGCCCGAGGCCGCGAAGGCCGCCCACGAGATCCTCTACCGCCACTACGCCGCCGCCGCGCCGGACCTGCCCGATACGCTGGACGAGATGCAACCGCTGTTCAGCGCCGTCCAGCACGGCGTCAAAGCCGGGCGGGCGCAGGAGCTGCTTGATGAGGTATTGTTTCGGCGCATTCACCGGGGGAATGATAAGTACTTGGAGCGTGTACTCGGTGCGTATGGGCCTGAGCTTGGCGCACTAGCCAACTTCTTCGATCCGACGTGGCGGACGCCGCGCCACGATCTGACGTCCGGCGATCAGGCTTGGCTGCTCGGCTCGGCGGCGTTCGCGCTGATGGCGCTCGGCCGGCTCGCCGATTCGATCGAGCCGCGACGGGCTGCCTTGGACGCATTCGTAGCATCGAAACGTTGGGACGAAGCTGCGAGCAATGGCGGCAGTCTCGCCGGCACGCTGCTCGCGCTGGGCCATGTCACCGAGGCCGGGCCGGTGGCCGAGGCCGCCGTCGCCCACGCCGACCGGAGCGGGGACGAGGGGCAGCGCGAGTTCATGCGCTGCGCCCTTGGCATCGCACTCACCGCCGCCGGCGATTTCGATCGCGCCGCCGCGCTGTTCGCCGAGGCGGAGGCGATCCACGCGAAGCGTCAATCTCATATGCCGCAGCTCTACTCCCTCCAAGGCTACGAGTATGGCGACCTGATCCTCGCCCGGAGCGGCGCGACGGACGCGCTCGCGCGCGGCCGCACCCAGCTCGAGCTCGCCGAGCGCTACCTCGGGTATGGCGGAGGCCTCCACGACATCGGCCTCGCCCACCTTCTGATCGGCCGCGCCATGGACGCACTCGGGCAATCTGGCGCCGTCCGATCTCTCGACGCCGCCGTCGCCGGCCTGCGCAAGTCCGGCCTGAACCAGTATCTCTCACTCGCCCTCCTCGCCCGCGCCGCACACCGCCGCCGCCGCGCCGCCGCGGGCGAGACCGGCCTGATCCAGGACATCCTGACCGACCTCGCCGAGGTCGAGGACATTGCCGGCGCCGAGATGAAACTCCATCTCACCAACCTCGCGCTCGAACGCGCCCACGTCGCGCTCGACCTCCCCGCCGCCTTCGACACCCCCGCCACCGCCCGCGCCGAAGCCGCCCGCCACACCGCCGACGCCGCCCGCCTCATCACCGAGACCGGCTACCACCGGCGCGACGGGGAACTCGCCGAATTGAAAGCCCTCCTCGCAGCCAAATGACGCGATGTTCGATGCATAACGTAAACCAAAATAAATCCGCATACGAACTAAATCGACACGCAACAACAATCGCTTCGATTTGGTCGCGAAGCTCGCAGCTTTTCCTCCCCCCTTGCGGGCTACGGCATTCACACAAGTGAGCCGCAAGGGGAGAAGTTTGGTTCGTGGTGTGACGGAGTGACTCAGGTGGGTGGCTTGGCGTCAAGTGGCGTGATTCAAGAGTGTCGCAACCGATTCTTGGAGGCGACGATGGCGGCGGTGGCAAGAGGTGGCAGGGACGTGCGGCTCGACCGGTGCGAGGAGCGCGTCCTGGCCGGCATCGTGACATCAGGTTCAACGGTGATGCGCAAGGTCGGCGGCACGCGCGCCGGTGAGCTTGCCGCCCATCGCCTGCTCGACCACGAAGACGTCACGCCGGAAGCGACGATCGCGACCGCGGCCCGGCGCACGGCCGAGGCGGCTCGCGGGCGCACGATCCTGCTGGTGCAGGACACAACCGAGATCAACTTCTCCGGCGCCGATCGCTCGCGCAGCGGCCTTGGACCGGCCGGTGACGGCAAGGCGCTCGGCTTCTTCATCCATCCTCTGCTTGCCGTCGATCTCGACCAGGAGGCGGTGATCGGCATCGCGCATGCGCAGATCTGGTCGCGCGACGCAACGCCGGTGAGCGCCCGCTCCAAGCGGCCGATCGAGGACAAGGAGAGCCTGCGCTGGCTCGATGCGACTGCCGCGTCCGGCGCGCTCGTCGGCGTCGCAGCGCAGGTGATCAGCGTCAGTGACCGGGAGGGCGATATCTACCAGCACTTCGCGCGCCGGCCCGATGGCGTCGAGATGGTGGTGCGCGCGCATCACGACAGGAAGCTCGCCGGCGGTGGTTCGCTGTTTGCAGCCAGCGATACGTTCACGGAAGGCGCGCCCGCACACGGCCGATGTCGCAAAGGACCCAGCCCAACTCCACCTCGGCCTCGTCGAAGTAACGGAGATCGATCCGCCCACCGCCAAAGGCGCCAAGCCCGTGCTGTGGCGGATCGTGACGACCCTGCCGGTGTGCAAGCCGCACGAGGTCGACCGCGTCGTGCGCATCTACCGGCTGCGCTGGCGCATCGAACAGCTGTTCCGCACCATGAAGACGGACGGCCTCAAGCTCGAGAGCGCCCAGATCGAGGCCGCGCACCGGCTGTTCAAGATCTCGGCGCTGGCGCTGATTGTGGTCGCACGCATCATCATGCCGGTCGACGCGCGCGACGGCAGCCCACGACCGGCGACCGACCTGATCGCTCCTGAGCTGATCGAGCCGGTGGCGGCGATCGCGGCCTCGCTCGAAGGTACAACGGCGCGTCAGAAGAACAGCCACGCCAAGGGCTCCCTCGCGTGGCTCGCTTGGGTGGCCGCTCGGCTCGGCGGATGGAACTGCTACTACAAACCGCCCGGCCCCAAGACGATGGCCGACGGCTGGAAACGCCTCGCCGCCATGCTCGACGGCTTCACCCTTGCCCAACGAGCCCGAGATGTGTGAATCCCGCAGCCCGCAAGGGGGGAGGAGAAAAGAGCCGTGGGCGGACTAAGATTCAATTGTTCTTGCGAGTCTCCTAACTTGGAACCACTCCCCTCACCACTGCGTTCCCGGAAGCCGAGTGCAGCGAGGCTATCCGGGATCTCACCCCTCTCGGAATGGTCAAGACTCCGGATCTGCGCACTCCGACCTAACGGTCGGATCGCTGGTCCGGGGATGCAGTGGAGAGATTATTACTCCTGATTGCCAAAGTTGGCGCATATGGCGCGCGCGCCTTGTTGCTCGCCCGCCTCCGGCAGGACGGGTCTGCCCCCGGTAGCGAGCGCCAACAGCGATATCGGAGTCCTACCAAAATCGCCCCGGCTAGCGTTGTGGCCGAAGACGGGGTCAGACCGGCAGGGTCGGACCCCATCTCGGATCAACCCGCCACTGGCACAGCCTTCGGTTCCCGCGCTTCCGGCTTCAAGTCGATCATCAGAACGACCAGCGCGCCGACGAGGCACATCAGGCCCGATATGATGAAGGCCTGCAGATAGGTGCCGAGTTCCTGGCGCATGACGCCGCCGAAGAAGGCCGCGGAAGCGCCGCCGATCTGGTGGCAGCACATCAGCCAGCCGAACATGATCGGCGCCTTCTCACGGCCGAACAGGCGTGTGGTGATCTTCACGGTCGGGGGCACAGTGGCGAACCAGTCGAGCCCGTAGAACGCGACGAACAAGGTCAGCGTGTAGAACGAGGAGAACGAGAACGGCAGCATGATCAGCGAGAGGCCGCGCAGGCTGTAGTAGATCGCGAGCAGCGTGCGGTTGTCGTAGCGGTCGCTCAGATAGCCGGAGCCGGTGGTGCCGATGAAGTTGAAGATCGCCATCGAGGCGAGCAGGCTGGCGCCGGCGATCTCGGGAATGCCGGCGTCGATGCAGGCCGGGATCAGGTGCGTGCCGATCAGGCCGTTGGTCGAGGCGCCGCAGATGAAGAAACTCGCGGCCAGCAGCATGTAGTCACGCGAGCGCAGGCCTTCGCGCAGGGCTGCGAACGCCTCGCCGACGAAGTTGCCCTTGCTCGGCTCGACCGGCTTTGCCACCTCGGTCTCGCCATAGGGGGCAAGGCCGATATCCTGGGGGCGGTCGCGCATTAGGAAGTAGACGAGCGGCAGCAGGGCAAGCGCGAAGCAGGCGACCGTCACGGACACCATGCGCCAGCCGGCGGTGGTCGAGATCAGCGCGAGCATCGGCAGGAACAGGAGCTGGCCCGTCGCCGTCGAGGTGAGCATCACGCCCGTCACCATGCCGCGGTGCTTGGTGAACCAGCGCGTCGCGACCGTCACGGCCAGCACATTGGCGGTGGTGCCGGCACCGAGCCCAACGACCACGCCCCACAACAGGATCAGATGCCAGGACTCCTGCATGAACGGGGTCAGTGCCACGCCCGTGCCCATCATGGTCAGGGCGAACAGCATCATGCGGCGCACGCCGAAGCGGTTCATCAGCGCGGCGACGAACGGCCCCGTGGCGCCGTAGAGCAGGATGTTGATGCCGACGGCCAGCGAGATCGTGGCGCGCGACCAGCCGAATTCGGTCTCAAGCGGCACGACGAGGATGCCCGGGCTCGAGCGTACGCCGGCCGCGACCAGCATCGTCGTGAACGCAACGGCCGCGACGATCCAGGCGTAATGCGGTGCCTTCCAGCGGGCGGCCATCTTACTTCGCCTTCTCGCCGGCCAGGCGGCCCAGCACTTCGGTTGTTCGCTTGATGATTTCGGGCGGCTTGGAATGGGCGCGTTCGATCGTCGCGAGCAGTTCCTCGCCGGTCATCGGTTCTGCAGACAGGCTTTGCTTGGCGGCTTCCTCGAGGAACGCCTTGTCCGTCATGGTTGCATTGAACGCGCGCCGCAGCGTCGCCGTGCGCTCGGGTGGCAGGCCAGGAGGGGCGACCAACGGGCGGCCGAGCGCCGAGCGGGTCAGGAACAGCTCGAACACCTGGCGCTCCTCATCGGTGCGGGCGATGTCGGCGAAATAGGCGACGCCCTTCAGGCGCGGATCGGGCGAGAGACGGCCCTGGAACAGAATCGTCAGCTTGCCGTCGCGGCCGAGTTTGGAGGCCATGATCGAGTCGTGACTGCCGCACATGCCCTGGACTTCATTGCGCTCGATCGCGAGCTGCATCTCGTTGGAGCCCTTGTAGCCCTTCACGGTCTTCAGCTTGAGACCGAACAGCACGGCCATGAAGTCGGGATAGATCGCGCTGTCGGTGCCCGAGCCGGTGGCGCCCATGATCAGCTCGCGTTGGTAGAGGTCCTTGATCGAGGCGATGCCGGTGTCGGTGCGCGCGACGCAGATCGCGGTGTCGCGGTCGGGGCTGCCGATCCAGGTGAGCTTTTGCGCGTCGAACCGCGTGCCCTGGCCGCCGAACAAGGGTTCGAGCGGGATGCCGCGACTGATGGCGCCGATCACCGTGCCGTCTTTCGGCGACACGTTGTAGAGTTGATTGGCGACGAGCAGGCCGCCGCCGCCGGGCAGGTTCTGCGGCACGATCAGCGGCGTTCCGGGGATGTGGCGGCCCATGTGCCGGGCGAGCAGACGCGACCACGTATCGTTGCCACCGCCGGGACCGAAGCCGATCAAGATGCTGATCGTCTTGTCCTTATAGAACTCCGCGGCCGGCTGCTGGGCGCCAGCGGATGCAATGGCGGCGAGCGTCAGGGCAAGCCCCGCCCACAGTCCTGTCCAAGTGCGGTGCATGGCTCCCCTCCCTCGCGCGCTGACGTGGGGCGCAATGTAAGCCGTTTTTCGGCCGTGTCGAGGTGACCGCCGGACGCCCCAGGGCCATGATGTCGCTGAATGAGGAAGGTTGGACGTTCGACGGGAGTTACTGAGTGGATCCAGATTGAGCCGGCGCGATTATTCGGGTCCTGAGATCCGCGCGCGCAGCGTATCCCACCACCACTCGAGACCGATGAAGAAGAAGCGCCAGTCCGAAAACACTTCCGGCCGGTTGCCTTCGATAGCGTGTCCCAGAAATTGGCAAGCGAAGCCGGTCGTCATCAGAGCCGCCGGCCAACCCCAGACCCCCTCTGCGAAGAGGGCCACTCCCCACAGGAATCCCGACACCATGAGCATCGGAATTCCGATGAGGTGAAAGTTCTGGTTCGAGACATTCTGATGCGCCGCGATAAACTGGGCCATCAGCTCATCGTGAGAACGACCACCAAGCATGAGGTCACAACCTTTAAGTGAACATGGAAACCAGCTTGCGGCGGTCGCAAGCGACATCAGGTCGGATTGGGCTGTCGGCGATGAAACTGCAGGTAGGTCGAGTTCGTGCTCCGCGTGATGCGCCACTGCATACTCAGCGGCGCGAGGTCGACACCGCACTTCTCAATGACGGTGAATCCGACGGGCGATAGCTGCGCGTCGAGTTCAGTGGGGGTGACGAACCTGCGCCAGTCGTGCGTGCCCCGGGGCAGCCAGCGCAGCACATACTCGGCGCCAACGATGGCTTTGAGGAACGAGACGGGTGTTCGGTTCAAGGTGCCGATCACGAGCAAGCCGCCTGGCGCAACGAGGCGGCCGATCGCGGCAAGAAAGTTCGGCACGTTCGCAACATGCTCGACCACTTCGAGCGACAAGACGATGTCGAACCGCCGGCCTTCGGGCAAGAGGTCCTCAGGCAACGCGTGGCGATAGCGCACGGGCGCGGAACTGAGCGCGGCATGGCGTTGCGCGACTTGGATGTTGCGTTCGGATGCGTCGATACCCAGAACATCGGCGCCCAGGCGTGAGATCGGTTCAGTGACGCTACCGGCGCCGCATCCGACGTCGAGAACGGAGAGGCCCGCGAGCGGCAGCGGTACGAGCGCGCTTTCCACTCGATTTGAGTCAGAGGAAAGCGCTCTCGTCCTTTGTTTGTCGCATTTTCTGCACCAAACCGGTGTCCACTTTGGTGGAAAATGCTCTAGCGCGTCGCGCCCGCAGAGTTGAGGTAGGCGACGCGCAAGGTGATCGACCCGGGCCTTGTTGAAGGCATGCACCACCTTGAACGCGCCATCGGGTTTCCACCATTCGTCTGCCAGTCGCGTAAAGCGTGCGACTTCTTCCGGATCGACCGTCGATGTCCCATCCCCGCTCGGCTGATGCGCGGGCTTCTTGAGGTCTTTGCGGAGCATGGCCGGTCGCTTTTGAAGTTAGGACATATCGCAGAATAACGGCTACGAGTTCCCCGGTCTGCGTGGGCTGATTGTATAGAGAGACGGCTCCACAATTTCGGACGGTGCGATGAGTGGAATCTCTGCCTGACAGCGCGCACGGTTGTGCGTGCGAATCAGGAGCCAGAATGACGAAGCGAACACGCCGGAA
>CAMDPA010000218.1 GCA_945903565.1 Devosia equisanguinis
ACGATCAAGCACATCGCCAGCAACCTGATGCGAAGCAAGGTCGACAAGCACTCCATGCGCGTCAAACGCCGCCTCGCCGCCTGGGACGACTCCTACCTCGAAAGCCTCGTCACCGGGGCGGGGTAGATTCGTTCATGCGATTCCCCTGCCGTCTGATCACGTTGCGTTGACAAATCAGGCCTTAGGCTCGGCCTCATAGCGCTTAATGACGCCCAATTGCGCAATAGCAAATGCCATTGTCATCGGCATCACACCCCAAACCTTGAAGCTGATCCAGAAATCGGTCGAAAATGAACGCCATACAATTTCATTGACGATCCCAAGAAAAACGAAGAAAAGCGCCCATCTCACGGTCAAGACGCGCCAGCCTTCATCAGTCAAGTGGAACACTTCTCCAAACGCCACCTTGATGAATGTTTGCCCGAACGCCAGACCACCCAGAAGTAGGCTTGCAAACAGCCCGTTGACGATCGTCGGCTTCATCTTGATGAACAGTTCGTCTTGAAGCAGAAGCGTCAATCCGCCGAACACCAGAATGCAGGCGCCGGAGACGAGCGGCATCACAGGGATGCGGCCGAGGATGCGCCAAGATGCCGCGAGGGCAATCGCCGTCGCGACCATGAAACACCCGGTTCCCCAGAAGATCCCACGCTGGGAGTTGACCAGGAAGAAGATGACCAGCGGGCCCAACTCAAGCAGCATCTTGACGAGCTGCTGCGGCGTAAACTCCGGCTCTTGCTTAAGTTGTGGCTCGAGTTCCGGCTTGATTGGCGGCTGTTGTGACATCTGAAACCCTGCTGGCTACGGATGGCGAACAGCCACCGCTTGGCCCAAGCGCTGGGACCAATATCTGAAAGTATGAACGCGCCTCGCCCGGCATCGAGCCCTGCGTAAGGCGGCTGCTGCGTTATTTCGTCGGCGGCGAGCCAGGGGGGCGGGCGTCCGCCATGGCATAGATCTGCCCACCACCTGCCCCATGACCTGCCCCGGCCACGGCCGCATGCTCGGGCCCATCGATCCGGTACTTCTGCATCAGTTTGGTGAGATACCACGCGTAGATGCCACTGACGGGCATGATGAACGCGACCTTGAACAGGATCCAGATATTGACACCGTTCATGTCGCCCAGCAGCGGCACCGGATACATCGTCTCGGCATCGAACACCTGACGGATGATCTCGTTCAACACCGCCGTGAAGACGAAGAACCAGGCGAAGCTGAACGTGAACTTGTCCCAGCCTTCCTGCGTGAAGTTGAACGTCTTCTCGAATACATAACCGAAGAAGTTGCGCTTGAAGACGAGGCCGCCCAGCAGGAAGCCGACCAGCACCGACGCCAAGCAGATCAGGTTGGTCGTCACAGGGTCGTCAAGCGAGGTGAGGTCCGGCATCCCGCCAATGAGAAACGGGATCTGAGCCACGATGCCAAAGCCCAGCACCGCCACCGTGGCGAAGCTCGCCTTGCCGCCGACCAGCGGACTGGTCGCCCACAGGCCACCGAACAGGAAGCCCGCGAACAGGGTATTGAAAATCGACACCTTGATCTGAACCCACATCGGGTCGCCGGTGACCAGCGTCAGCACGCCGAACACGATCGTGACACTGCTGGCGATGATCGGGAAAACCGGTAAGCGCCCAAGCACCATCCGCATGACCACCATCGCGACGACGCTCGAGATGATCAGCGCCCACGTGCCCGCGTTGATGCCTGCAGCCGCATTGACGATGAACATCGTCACCAGCGGTCCGAACTCGCTCAGGATATTTACGGTCTGCTCCCCGGTGAACGGAAAGACCCGCTTCAACAATCCCATCTGTCTCGACCTTCCCGCAACGCCTGCTTCACCTTGCGGCTGCAGACGCCTCCCTTTGCCCAAGCCCTAACTCAGCGCGATAGCGCGCGCAAACTCATCCGCATCGAACGGCTGCAGATCGTCGACGCCCTCACCGACGCCGATGGCATGCACCGGTAGCCCGAACCTGGCAGCGATCGCCACCAGGATGCCACCACGAGCGGTACCATCCAACTTTGTCATGACAAGGCCGGTTACGCCGGCCCGCTCACGGAACACTTCTACCTGCGACAAAGCGTTCTGCCCTGTCGTCGCATCGAGCACGAGCAGCACGTCGTGCGGCGCGGTCGGGTCGAGTTTGCGGATCACGCGGATGACCTTCTCGAGCTCGTCCATCAACGCCTGCTTGTTCTGCAGTCGCCCGGCCGTGTCCATCAGCAGAACGTCGTAGGCCTCCTCGCGAGCGGTTTTAAGCGCGTCGTAGGCGAGCCCCGAAGAATCCGCGCCGATGTCGCGCGCGATGACGGGGGCGCCGGTGCGCTCGCCCCAGATCTTGAGCTGCTCGACGGCGGCGGCGCGGAAGGTATCGCCCGCCGCCAACATCACGCGCTTGCCCTCGACCGAATATTGCTTGGCGAGTTTGCCGATGGTCGTGGTCTTGCCGGAGCCGTTGACACCGACGACGAGCACGACGTGCGGCTTGTGCCCGGCATGGATCACCAGCGGTTTCGCCACCGGCTTCAAGACCTTGGCGACCTCCTCCGCCAGGATCGCCTTGACCTCTTCGGGGTCGATGCTCTTGTCAAAGCGCCCCTTGGCGAGTGCCTGGGTGATCTTCGTCGCCGTCTCGACGCCGAGATCGGCCTGGATCAGCAGATCCTCCAGCTCCTCCAGCGTGTCCGCGTCAAGCTTGCGCTTGGTGAAAACGCTGGTGATGCCCTCCGTCAGCTTCGCGGAGGTCTTCTTGAGGCCGCTGGTCAGGCGCTGAAACCACGACAGCTTCTTGGCTGGTTCGGGTTCTGGTTCTGGCTTCGGCAAAGGCGTTGGCGGAGCAACGTCGTCCAACGGCGACGGCATCGCGAGCGCAACGACGTCGACGGGCGCTTCGTCCCGTGCCTCCTCTGGCGGCGGCGCAATCGGTTCCGCGCCCGGCTTGGCTGCGCCACGGCCGAACAACCGGCCGAAGAGGGAACGCTTTTCGGGTTGATCGCTCACGCCACGGCCTCCGCCAACAGCCGCCGGCCGTCATGGCCATAGACGCGGGCTGCAACGACCTCGCCCGCGCCACGCCCCTCCGCAATGCCGCGCACCGTCGCAAGGCCGAACTGCGGCGTCCGCGCCGTCGTCTCGCGCCGGCTCGGATGCTCCAAAGCGACGTCGATCATCGCGCCGGCGTGGCGGCTGAGCCACTGTTCGAGCACGTGCTGTCCCTTTTCCCTGAGCCGCGCCGCACGCGCTTTGATCTCGCCGTGCGGCACCTGCGGCATCCGCGCGGCCGGCGTGCCCTCCCGCAGCGAAAACGGAAAAACATGCAGGAACGCCAGACCGCAGTCGTCCACGACTGCCAACGTGTCTGCCACATGCGGCTCGGATTCGGTTGGGAATCCGGCGATCAAGTCGGCGCTGATGGCGATATCGGGTCGCAGCCGCCGCGCTTCCAGGCAAAACGCGACAGCTTGCGCGCGACTGTGCCGCCGTTTCATGCGCTTGAGAATGAGATCGCTGCCCGATTGCAACGACAAATGGAGGTGTGGCATCAGGCGCGGCTCCTCCGCCAGCGCCACCATCAGGTCGGGATCGGTTTCGGCCTGGTCGATCGACGACAGCCTGAGACGTGGCAATTCAGGCACGTGCCGCAGGACCTGCCGCACGAGCGCCCCAAGCGACAGCTCATCGCCGAGATCCTTGCCCCACGCGGTGATGTCGACGCCGGTCAAGACAACTTCCTGCGCGCCACGCTCCAGGAGCCGCCGGATCTGGGCGACAACGGCGGCGGCCGGCACAGACCGCGAGGGACCTCGCCCATAAGGAATAATGCAGAATGTGCAGCGGTGGTCGCAGCCGTTCTGCACTTCGACGAAAGCCCGCGCGGGCGTACCGAAGCCATCGACCTTGTGTCCCGGCGCAGTCCGCACGCCCATGA
The DNA here is from genome assembly GCA_945903565.1 of Devosia equisanguinis. Lineage (GTDB taxonomy): Bacteria > Pseudomonadota > Alphaproteobacteria > Rhizobiales > Hyphomicrobiaceae > CAMDPA01. The sequence continues at coordinate 3,936 of CAMDPA010000218.1, forward strand.
TGTCGCCGACTTCGACGCGCCGCGCGCTGCCATCGGTCTTGGCCAGTGCTTGAAACGTCGCGGCCCGCCCCTTCGCGGCATTGCCGACGACGTGATCGACTTCGGCCATATCGGCGAAGCGCGCCGGCTCGATCTGTGCCGCGCAGCCCGTCACGATGATCCGCGCGCCCGGCTGCTCCCGCCGGACACGCCGGATCGTCTGGCTGGCCTGCTTGACCGCTTCGGCGGTCACCGCGCAGGTGTTGACGATCACGGCATTCCTTAGCCCAGCCGCCACCGCATGCTGCCGCATCAGTTCGGACTCGAACGTATTGAGCCGGCAGCCCAGCGTTATGACGGCCGGCGCGATAGCTTCGGGAGCGGTCATGCTTGCGACGTGCAACTTTGCTTGAAAGGCGGTGCCGAGATCGCACCTACGTAATGGCTATTGCCCATCAACGCCAGATCGACCAAATGCACTCCACAATTGACGTTATACTATAACACTCGCTAGTTTCAGCTGACGCCACCCTGGAGTTCTCACATGCCCACGCGCATCGCGCTGTTCGCCCTTGGAATTGGCCTCGCATTTCCCGCCTTCGCCCAGCAGCCCGCTCAGGACGAGCCGCAACGCCAGCTCGGCGCACATGCTCACGGGCAAGGCAAGCTCAGCATCGCCGTCGAGAAGCGAACGGTGGAGATGGAGTTCGAAGCGCCCGGCAGCGACATCGTCGGCTTCGAGCACGCCGCCAAGACCGCCGAGCAGAAGACTGCAATCACCAAAGCGCGCGCCTTGCTCGCCAAGCCGCTGGCCCTGTTCAAATTGCCCGACGCCGCCGGCTGCAAGGTGTCGTCGGCCAAGGTGAAACTTGTCGGCGGCGGCGATCACCACGGGCATGGGCACGGACACGGCAAGGCCGCGAAAGACAAGCAGGCCGCAGCACCGCATTCGGAGTTCCATGCGGAGTACACGCTGACCTGCGCCAAGCCCGAGTTGCTCCAGGCCATCGACTTCGACTACTTCAAGACCTTCACCGGCGCGCAAGCGCTCGATGTCTCGATCATCGGCGGCAAGGGCCAGCAGACCAAACACACGGTCACCCGCGACAAGCCCACGCTGGCGCTGAAAGGGACGAGTTGAAACAATCCCCTCTCCCCGCCTTTCAGCGTCATGCTGAAAGCATGCCTGTGGCAGACGAGAGGGTTAGGGTGAGGGGCGGCAACGCGCGTTGAGCTTAGAAATAATGGGCTTTGGAGCAAGCGGCTGCCCCTCGCCCCGACCCTCTCCCTGTTTCGCTACGCTACACGGGGAGAGGGAGATAAACACCGCGGGGCCTGATGTCGAACATACTTGAAATGCGCGACGTCGCGTTCGCCTGGCCTGGGCGTGGTGCGTTCGGCATCGAGGTCGCGGACTTCAAACTTGCCGCGCGCGAAAAGCTCCTGCTCATCGGCCCATCCGGCAGCGGAAAATCGACGTTGCTCGCGTTGATCGCCGGCATCGTCGCGCCGGACCGGGGCCGCATCGACGTGCTCGGCACCGATCTCGCCGCGATTGGACCAGCCGCGCGCGACCGTTTCCGCGCCGAGCACATCGGCGTCATCTTCCAGATGTTCAACCTGCTCCCCTACGGCTCGGTGATCGACAACGTGCTGCTACCGCTGAGTTTCGCTCCGAGCCGCCGCGCCCGTGTCGGCACGCCCGATGCGGCAAAGGCGGAGGCAACGCGGCTTCTCACTCGGCTGGGCCTCGACGAGCGCCACATCGCCAGCCGCACCGCCGCCAACCTCAGCGTCGGCCAGCAGCAGCGCGTGGCCGCCGCGCGTGCGCTGATCGGACGGCCCGATCTCGTGATCGCGGACGAACCGACCTCCGCCCTTGATCGCAACCGGCAGACCGCGTTCCTCGACCTGCTGTTCGGCGAGCTCGATGCCGCCGGCGCCGCCCTCATGATGGTCAGTCACGACGAGACGTTGGCACCGCGCTTTGATCGCGTGGCGCGGCTCGACGAGATCGCACGTCCCATGGCCTTCGCCGAGGACGCCGCATGATCGTCCTGCGTCTCGCGATCCAATCGCTGCTCAACCGATGGATGACGGCGCTGCTCACCGTCGCCTCGATCGCGGTCAGCGTGATGCTGCTGCTCGGCGTCGAGAAGGTGCGCAACGGCGCGCGGCAAAGCTTCGCCGATACGATTTCCGGCACCGATCTGATTGTCGGCGCGCGCTCGGGCAGCATCCAGTTGCTGCTCTATTCGGTGTTCCGCATCGGCAACGCGACCAACAACATCACCTGGGCGAGCTACAGCGAGATCGCCAAACAGCCGGAAGTCGCCTGGGCGGTCCCGTTGTCGCTGGGAGACAGCCATCGCGGCTTTCGCGTGCTCGGCACCACGCCCGACTATTTCAAGCACTACCGCTACCGCCGCACCAACACGCTGGAATTCCGTGAGGGCCAACCGTTCGCCGACCTATTCGATGCGGTGTTGGGCGCGGATGTCGCGCACACGCTCGGTTACAAGCTCGGCGACAGGGTGGTGATCGCGCACGGGCTCGGCTCGGTCTCGTTCGTCGACCACGCCGACAAGCCGTTCCGCGTCGCCGGCATCCTCAAGAAAACGGGCACGCCGCTGGACCGCACGGTCCACGTAAGCCTGGAAGCGATCGAGGCGATCCACATCGACTGGCAAAGCGGCGCGCAGGTGCCCGGGCAGTCCATCGCCGCCGACGAGGTCCGGAAGATGGACCTGAAACCGGCGGCGATCACCGGCGCGCTGATCGGGCTCAAGTCGCGGCTGGCGACGTTCCGCCTGCAGCGCGCGATCAACGAGTATCCGAAGGAACCGCTCAGCGCGATCCTGCCCGGCGTGGCGCTGCAGGAGTTATGGGACCTCGTCAGCGTCGCCGAAACCGCGCTGTCGGCGGTCTCGATCATGGTGGTGGCGACGGCGCTGCTGGGCATGGTCGTGATGATCCTGACGACGCTGAACGAGCGCCGCCGCGAGATGGCGATCCTGCGCTCGGTGGGCGCGCGGCCATCGACCATTCTCAGCTTGTTGACCGCCGAAGCCGGCCTCTTGACCCTGGCGGGCGTGGTGCTCGGCGCCGTGCTGCTCTATATAGCGATCATGATCGTGCAGCCGTTCGTCGACCGGCTCTACGGGTTGCATCTGGCGATCGAGGCCCCCAAATGGGCCGAGATGCAAATGCTGGCGGCCATCGTGCTGGCAGGATTTCTTGCTGGATTGCTGCCGGCATTGCGTGCCTACCGGCTGTCGGTGGCCGACGGCATGACGGTCAGAACGTGAGGCATCGGTTGGAGAGAGCGATGAACGTGCGCCGTTTGACGCTTGCGACGGTTGCGCTGCTGGCACTGACTATGGTCTCCGGCACAGCGGATCTGCGCGCGCAAACCGACACGCCACTTGCGCTGAAGTGGGCCGATCTGATGCCCGCCGCGCCACCCAAGCCGCCCAAGGCGTTCTTCTCCGGCCGCGCGCCGGTCGATCCGCAAGCGCCGACGCTGCCAGAGACGATCCCGGAGGGCCGCTGGATGTCGAGCCCGAAGGCAACTGCCGCAGCGCCAGCGCCCGTCGTCGAAAGTCTCAACGGCAAGCGCGTGCAGATCGGCGGGTACGTCGTGCCGCTCGATTTCGAGGCGAGCAGCGTGAAGGAATTCCTGCTGGTGCCGTTCGTCGGCGCCTGCATCCACGTGCCTCCGCCGCCGGCCAACCAGATCGTCTACGTGCAGATGCCCAAGGGGTTCCAGGTCAAAAGCATGTTCGAGCCGGTCTACGTGACAGGCCGGATGAAGACCGAGGCATCGCATACCGGCCTCGCGGACGCTGGCTATACGCTCGAAGCCGAGCGCGTCGATCCGCGCAAGGAGTAGCGCTTGAACCTCACCCGTCGCCGCGCGCTTTGCCTGCTCGCTGCCGTTGTGCCTGCGCTCCAGCTATCACCGGCGGCAGCGCAGGTGCTGGTCAAGGAGCCCGCCCCCGCAATCCCGCGCCTAGCGATATCGCCGGCCGTGGCGGCCAAGGTCGGCCGGCAGGTCTGGCAAAACGAAAGCGGCGGTCGCCCCGAGGGCGTCACGGCCTGGAACGACGCGGAGGATTTCCCATCGCTCGGCATCGGCCACTTCATTTGGTTCAAGGCCGGCGGCCACCCGCAGTTCGAAGAGAGCTTTCCCAAGCTCGTCGGGTTCATGCGCACCAAGGGCGCAAAACCGCCGGCGTGGCTCGACAAGCAGCCGTTCCTGCCGTGTCCGTGGCAGAGCAAGGCGGAGTTCTACCGCGAGTTCCAGTCGCCGAAAATGCTGGAGCTGCGCGGTTTCCTGCTCGAATCCGTACCGCAGCAGACGCAATACTTACTGGCCCGCACCGAAGCCGCGATCCCCAAGATGCTAGCGGCCTTGCCCAAGCCCGACGACCGCGCGCATCTCCTGGCGCAGTTGAACCGCGTGGTCCGCTCCTCGCCCGATCTTTATCCCTTGATCGACTACGTGAACTTCAAGGGCGAGGGCATCAGCGACAAGGAAACCGTGTTCGATAATCAGACCCGCCGCAACGAAGGCTGGGGCATGCGCTGGCTGCTGCTCGAAATGCAGGGCACCGAAACCGGACCGCCCGCGCTCGCCGAATTCTCACGCGCCGCCAAGGCCGTGCTCGACCGCCGCATCCGCAATCATCCCACCAGTGCACGCTGGCGCATCGGCTGGCACAAACGCTGCGATACCTATCGCAAACCGTTGGTTTGAGCGGACGCTGTAGGTTGGGCTGAGCCCGTCGATGCGGAGCATCGTTCCGCGATGACGCCGAAGCCCAACATTTCAGGCCGAGCATGGATTGTCGGGCTTCGGCGAAGGTGCCTCAGCCCGACCTACACCACAT
>CAMDPA010000219.1 GCA_945903565.1 Devosia equisanguinis
ATCGAGCTCGCCGAGCGCGCCGCGCAACTGCGAGGGCGCGCCGTTGTAACGCTCGAGGCGCTTGAAATACGGCAGCACATCGCGCGAGCCCCAGCCGACGGCGCCAAGGCGCTCCCAATCGTCGAAGCCAGCGGGCTCGCCTCGAATGAAGATCAGCCCGTTGATCGAGCTGGAGCCGCCGATGATGCGGCCGCGCGGCCAGGCGATCGCGCGCCCAGCCGTGCCTTCACTGGGCTCCGTCTTGAAAACGCGGGAGAAGCGCTCGTCGTAGATTGTGCGGAAATAACCGACCGGCAGCTTCAGCCAAAAATTGCCGTCGCGCCCGCCGGCTTCCAGCAACAGGACACGGCACGCTGGATCGGCCGACAACCGGTTGGCGAGCACGCAGCCCGCCGAGCCGGCACCGACGATGACGTAGTCGTAAGACTGCAAAGCTCTAGCCTTTGGTTGCGTCCATGTAGATCGAGGAATCGAAGTACTGCGACGCCGGAATCGGATTGGCGATGTTGCCGGTGGTGGCGAAAAAGTCGGTCACCTGCTGCAGCCACTTGGTCACAGTGCCGTCGGCGTAGAGCTTGCGCCATTCCGCCGTGGGGAATGCTTTCTGAGCCTGATACTGCTCCTTGAAATCCGCGAGCGGGACTTGCGGATAGTGCTTCTTCTGCAGCGTTTCCAGCGCCTCGTCGGTCTTGCCCGTCAGGAACTCGTTGCCTGCACTCCACGCTTTCACGACACGCACGAGCGTATCGCGGTTCTTGGCATGGAAGTCCGCGGTCGTTGCCCAGCCCGACATGATCGCGGCTTGCGGATAGTAGGCGGAGGCATCGACCAGCTTCTTGGCGCCAGGGACTTTGCTGCGAACCGTGATGTTGAATGGTACCCACAGCGCGACAGCAGGAACCGCGCCCGAAATGAAGGCGGTGACCGCATCGGGCATGCGCTGATTGAGCAGCTCGATGTCGCTCGCCACCATGCCGTTGGCTCGTAGCGCCGTGTTGAGGAACACGTGCGCCGTCGTGCCAGCCGTGGTGGCGATGCGCTTGCCCTTGAGGTCGGCGAACGACTTGATGCCCTGATCCTCGCGCACCCAGAGCTGCGCGGTGGCGAATTCGACGGCGTTGGCTAGGAACATCTTGCCCTGTCCGCGCGCGGGGAAATTAGAGATCACGGCGCCGGTGGTGAGCGCATCGAGACTGCCGCCGATCATGGCCTGGAAGAGTTCGAGGCCGGTCTGGAACTCGCGGAACTCGGGCTCGATCCCGTTCTTGCCGAAGGCATCGAGGTGTTGCGCAAGCCACATCTGACCATCGACCGCGAGCGTGTGGAGATAGCCGACGCGAATCTTGCTCTTAGCCTGTGCTAACGCCGGCGCACCAAAAACTGCAGCGCCCGTTGCCGCTCCTATTCCCTGAAGCACTGTCCTGCGACGAACTTCCATGACTTCCTCCCTGGCTGCATCAACTGGGCTGCGGTTGGTGTTGCTTGGCCTGCTGGGCGTACTCCTGCATGACGAGCTGGCGCACGTGCGCGCGAAGCTCGCCGAAAGCGGGGCTCTCGTGCAGGTCCGGACGGCGCGGATAGGGAAACGGCACATCGATGATCTCGCGGATGCGGGTCGGCCGCGCGGTCATCACGACGATGCGCCGCGACAGGTAGACGGCTTCCTCGACCGAGTGCGTGATCAGCATCACGGTCTTGCCTTCGGCGGCCAGCACGTCGAGCAGGAGATCCTGCATCGCAGAACGCGTCTGCGCATCGAGCGCGCCGAACGGCTCGTCCATCAGCAGGAACTGCGGCTTGACGGCGTAGGCCCGCGCCAGCGCCAGTCGTTGGCGCATGCCGCCCGACAGCATGCGCGGCCAAGCATCGGCGAACTCGCTCAGGCCCATCAGCTGCATGTAGCGCCGACAGATCTCCTCACGCTCGGCGGCGTCCACCCTGTTGGCGCGCAGCGTGAGCCCGAATGCGATGTTCTGTTTCACTGTCAGCCAGGGAAAGACGCCGTATTCCTGAAAGATTACGCCGCGATCCGGCCCCGGTGCAACGATCGGCCGGCCGTCGAGCGTGACGCTACCCGTGGTCGGCCGCATGAAACCGGCGACGATGTTCATCATCGTCGTCTTGCCGCAGCCCGACGGGCCGATCACCGAGACAAACTCACGGTCGCGAATGTCGTAGGTCACGTCGTCGACGACGTGCATGGCGCCCTTCGGCGTCGAAAAGCGCACCGACACCTGATCGAACGCAATGCGGACGCGCGCCTCGGTCATGCGATGCGCTCCTGCCAGCTGACGAAGCGTCGGGCGAGCGCACGTATTCCGAGATCCATGAGAAGCGCGATGAAGCCGATGCAGATGATGCCGACGTAGATGATGTCGAGCTGGAAGAATGCACCGGCGCTCTGGATGAGCGCTCCGAGCCCCTGCTGCGCTGCGATCAGCTCGGAGGCGACCAGCGTCGCCCAGGCAACACCGAGTGAGACGCGCAGTGCGGTGAGCATGTGCGGCACGGCGAGCGGAATGATCACCTTGCGGAAGATCTCGCCATCCGTGGCGCCGAGTGTGCGCGAGACGCGCACGTAGATCGGGCTGATCTGCGAGATACCCTCGTACATCACGATCACGCCAGCGAAGAACGACGCGTAGAACAGGATCACGGTCTTGGCGAGCTCGTCGACGCCGAAATAGATGATCACCAGCGGGATGAGCGCGATCGGCGGCAGCGCGCGGAAGAAGTTGATCAGCGGATCGACGAAGGTGCGGACGTTGGCGTACCAGCCGAGCACGAAGCCGACCGGTACCGCGAGCGCGATGCCGCAAAGCACGCCTGTGAAGACGCGGCGGGTGGACATCACGATGTCGAGTGGCAGGCGGGTCTGGATCAGCTCGAGGAAGCGGCGGGCGACCATGTGTGGGGGCGGCACCAGCGCAGGGTTGACCAAGCCGCTGTGGTGGATGCCGTACCAGCCGGCGACCAGCACGATCCAAGGCGCAACGATCAGGGCTGCCCGCCGCACGTTCACTCCCTTGCACTGCAGCGCCGCCGAGCCTCTAGCCCAAACGCTGCTAACATACTATAGTTTCAAACGTACTATAGATAGAATGTTTATGACAAGCCCCCAGGTGCAGAAGACATGACGGAGACCAGTCACCGCATCTTCGGCTCGACGGCGATCCCGCGCTACGTGCAGCTGGCGGACCTGCTCCGCCAACGCGTGGACAAGGGGGTGTGGCTTCCCGGCGCAATCCTGCCGTCGATCGATGTCCTCATGCAGCAGTTCGATGTTGCCCGCGTCACGGTCCGCCAGGCCATCGGCGTGCTCGCCGACGAGGGACTGCTCTCGCCGCAGCGCGGGCGCGGCACGTTCGTCACCGACAAGGCCGGCCAGCGCCGCCAATTGCGCGTCGAGACAACGCTCGGCGATCTCGTCGAGATGTATCGCGGCGATCGGCCTGATCACTCTACGCTCGAGGAGGCGGTCGCCCAACCGGTCATCAAGGCCAGCGAAGGAGTCGCGGCACCGAAGTACTTCCACATGCGCCGCGTGCACGCGCGCGATGGCGAGCGCTATTGTGTGATCTCCCTCTACATCGACTATCGCGTGTTTCGCCGCGCGCCGGCGCGGTTCCGGCGTGAGCTGGTGCTGCCCGTTCTGACGTCGCTGTCGGGCGTGAAGATCGCATCGGGGCGCCAGACGCTCACGATCTCCAAGGCGGATGTTGAGATATCGCGTCTGCTCGGCATTGCCGTGAACTCACCATTGGCGGAGGTGCGTCGCGTGTTGTGCGGCGCGGACGGCACGGTCATCTACCTCGCCGACGTCAGCTACCGGGGCGACTACATCCACCTCGAGATGGACCTCAAGCCATGACGCAGCCGTTCCACCTCAAGTCGCTGCGCGCCCATGTCTACCGCGCGCCGATCGAGACGCCGGTGACGACGTCATTCGGCACGATGCGTGATCGCCCGATGGTGCTGGTCGAGGCGGAGGATCATGACGGCGAGCGAGGCTGGGGCGAGGTGTGGTGCAATTACCCCCACGTCGGCGCCGAGCATCGCGCGCGCCTCGTAGACAGCATTCTGGCACCGCTCGCCACGTCCGCGCTCCACGATGGACCCGAGCAACTTTTCCGGCACCTGACAACGGCGACGGAGGTGCTCGCCATTCAGTGCGGCGAGCCCGGCTCGTTCGCGCAGGCCATCGCCGGCGTCGACATCGCCGTGTGGGATCTCGTGGCGCGCAAGCAGAAGAAGCCGCTGTGGCAACTGCTCGGCGGGACATCGCCGTCGATCCACGTCTACGCCAGCGGCCTCAATCCGACATCGCCCGAGGCGCTGGCGCAGCAAAAGCACGCGGAGGGATATCGCGCCTTCAAGCTGAAGATCGGATTCGGGGAGAATCGTGACATCGCCAATCTCGAAGCGCTTCGCACGCATCTCGGTGACGGTGTCGATCTGATGGCCGATGCCAACCAGGGCTGGTCGCTCGACGAGGCGCTGGCGACAGCGCCGCAGTTGGAGAAATTCAATCTGACGTGGCTCGAGGAGCCGCTGCGCGCGGACCGGCCGTGGGAGGAATGGCATCGCCTGAAAGCGGTATGTCGCGTGCCTCTTGCAGCCGGCGAAAACATCTACGGCGCAGGGGATTTTGAGCGCGCTTTGGAGGCGCGGACGCTGTCGTTCGTTCAGCCCGACATGGCGAAGTGGGGCGGCTTCTCCGGCTGCCGACCGGTTGCAGCCATGATCGCGGCGAAGGGCGTTACGTATTGCCCGCACTATCTCGGCGGTGGCGTTGGCCTGCTCGCATCGGCACATCTGCTGGCAGCCGAGGGCGGGCCGGGGCGGCTGGAGATCGACGCAAACGCCAATCCTCTGCGCACGCTGCTGTGCGGTCCGCTGAACAACATCCGCGATGGCCGAGCTACGTTGAGCAATGAGCCGGGTCTCGGGATCGGGCCAGACCTTGCGGCCATCGAACGTTTTCGCGTTCCGCATTGAACCCCGGCATCACAATTGCCCGAGCTCTCCATCGTTTCAGAGGCTGACCATGAAGCGCCCCAACTTCCTCATCATCCAGGCCGATCAGCTTACCGCGATGGTCTTGTCGATGTACGGCGGGCGTACCGTCAAGACGCCCAACATGGACGCGCTCGCCGCTCGCGGCGTCACGTTTCTCAATGCGTACTGCGCCAACCCGGTATGCGGGCCCTCGCGCGCCGCAATGCTGACAGGGCAATTGCCGTCGATGGTCGGCTGCTACGACAACGCCGGCGAGCTGCTGTCGTCGATCCCAACCTATGCGCACTACCTGCGCTTCCTGGGCTATCGCACGTGTCTGTCCGGAAAGATGCACTTCGTCGGCGCCGACCAGCTGCACGGCTTCGAAGAGCGGCTGACCACGGACATCTACCCCTCCGACTTTGGCTGGACAGCCGATTGGTCGCAGCAGGACGAGCCCTATGCGCCCTCGCGCATGAGCCTGCGCTCGATCGTCGAGGCCGGCGTGTGCAATCGCAGCCTGCAGATCGATTACGACGAGGAGGTTTGCTACCAGGCCGTCCAGAAGCTCTACGACTACGCCCGCGACACCGACGAGCGGCCGTTCCTGCTGCACGCCTCATTCACGCACCCACACAATCCGTTCGTGACGACGCAGGAATTCTGGGACCTCTACGATCACGACAGGATCGAGCTGCCTGATGTCCCGCACATCCCGATCGCCGAGCGCGATCCGTGGTCGCAACGCTACGCCTTCACGATCCGCGAGGACGAGCACGACGTCAGCGAGGCGCACCTGCGCAATGCGCGCCGCGCCTACTACGCGATGGTGTCCTATTTCGACAGCTTGATCGGCCGGCTGTTGAAGGCGTTGAGCGATGGCGGCTTTGCCGACAATACCTACGTGTTCGTGATCTCCGACCACGGCGAAATGCTGGGCGAACGCGGCACGTGGTTCAAGTTCCTGCCCTACGAGTGGTCGGCCCGCGTACCGATGATCGTCGCGGGCCCCGGCTCGAAGCGAGGCCATGTCGAGAAGAAGGCCGTCTCGCTGATGGATCTGCTGCCGACGCTGCTCGATCTCGCCACCGACGGCAACCCGCCAACGCTGATCGACCCGATCGTCGGGCGGACGCTTGCCCGGATGATGGGCGGCGACGCCTCGGGCCGCGATGACGACGTGATGTTGGAGTTCACCGGCGAGGGCGTCTACGCGCCGGCCTGCATCTTGCGCAAGGACGGCATGAAATACGTCCACTGTCGGACCAACCCGCCGATGCTGTTCGACCTCCACAAGGATCCGCGTGAGTTGAGCAACGTTGCCGAGAACCCCGCCTACGCCGAGGTCGCACGCCACCTCAAGGGTGAGGTCGACAAGCGCTGGGACTACGCGCGTCTCGAAGCCCTGGTCGTGCAATCGCAGCGGCGCCGGCTGTTCGTCCAGCAGGCGCTGCTGAAAGGCACGTGGACCGGCTGGGACCACCAACCCTTCGTCGATGCGACCCGCGCCTACGTGCGCGGCGCTGCCGATCCCAATGCCACCGCCACGAAAGCTCGGCGCCGCCTGCCGTTCGTGGCCGATACGCCGCCGGATCACCCTCGTACCGGCAAGCCGACGATCGATCTGAGACCCAGGCGGTGACCTCCACGGGGCGTCGCTGGCAAAAGAAATTCCAGCTGTTTCCTCATGTCCAATCCTTATTGCCGGAAACGGCGTTTGGGCTACACATTGTCGGAAGCCTACTTGGTGGCAGACCACCAGGCCACGTTCGAGAGTATTGAAAAGACGGTGCCAGCGAAGTCTCGAAACCTCGAACGGCGCGGACCGATCACGGGAGGACTTTGATGATCCCATTTGGCAATGCCGTTACGGCCCGCCGCATCTTGCAGGCCGGCTTGGCGATGGCGTGCGTGGCAAGCGCGCCGCAACTCGCTGCTCAGCCCTTCCCGTCACAGCCGATCCGCATCGTCGTCGGTGCCGGCGTGTCGACGCCGTCGGACATCCTGAGTCGCGTGCTGGCGACCGAGCTGACCAACAGCGAGAAATGGACAGTCATCGTCGAGAACCGCCCGGGTGCGTCGCAGGTCATCGGCGGCACCGAGGTGCAGAGGTCGCCGGCGGATGGGCATACAATCTTCAACTCCGGCCTGCCGATCGCTGCGGCCCCCGCGCTGCAAGCCAAGATCCCGTTCGATCTGCTGAAGGATTTTCAGTCTGTGATCCAGATCGCGCGGTCGTACAACGTACTTGTCGTGCACCCTTCGCTCGAGGCCAAGTCTCTGCCCGATCTCGTCAAGCTGCTGAAGGCTCAGCCGGACAAGCTCAACTACTCCTCGGGCGGCCTCGGCACGCCGGCGCACCTCGTGGGCGAACTGTTCAAGCAGCAGGCTGACGTGAAGGCTGCGCATGTGCCCTACATCCAGTTCCCGCAGGCGATCAGCGATCTGCTGAACGGCACCAACCACTACATGTTCATCACGACGCTGCCGGTGATGGGTCTCATAAATGACGGGAAGCTGCGCGCATTGGCAGTCACCTCGCCACAGCGCCTGCCCGCACTCAAAGATGTTCCGACCGTCGCCGAGCAGGGCCAACCCGGCCTGACCGTCGGAGACTGGAGCGGTATGATGGTGCGGACGGGGACACCTGCGGCGATCATCGAGCAGCTCAACGGCGCCATCAACAAGGCGCTGCGGCAGCAGGCCGTCAAGGACGCGTTCGAGCGGGTCGCAGCCGAACCGGTCGGCGGCACTCCGGAAGTGTTCACCAAGCAGTTGCGTGAGGACGTCGAGAAGTGGGGCAAGGTGATCGCGACGGCCAGGATCAAGCCGAATTGAAGCCGGGAATGCTGCGGCGTCTGCAGCGAAGAAGCGCTGAACAATCATCGGCTCGGAGGGAAGACAACATGTCGAAGGCTCGAAAGATCTCGCGCCGCCGCTTTGTTCAGTCGGGTGTGGCAGGCTCCGTCGCGTTGGCGGGGCTTGGTGTCGGGCGCTTGGCCACGGCGCAGGCAGCCAAGCCCAACATCATCTTCATCATGGCCGACGATCTCGGCTTTGCGGACGTGAGCTGCTATGGCCAGCGCGACTACACGACGCCCAATATCGATCGGCTGGCGACCGAGGGATTCCGCTTTACACAGGCCTACTCCAACTCTGCCGTGTGCACGCCGACGCGCGTCGCGCTGATCACCGGGCGCTATCAGTATCGCCTTCCGGTCGGCCTCGAGGAGCCGATCAGTCCGCTGACCGCCAAGGGCATCGGCCTGCCGCCGAGCCACCCGACGCTGCCCTCGATCCTGAAGAAGGCAGACTATGCGACCGAGCTGATCGGCAAGTGGCACCTCGGGTTCCTGCCGGAGTTCAGTCCGATCAAGAGCGGCTACGACAAGTTCTTCGGCTTCTTCGGCGGCACCGCGCACTACTTCGATCACGGCGCGAAGTCGCGCACGCCGCTCTTTGAGGACGAAATTCCCGTCGACCGCAACGGGTACATGACGAACCTGCTCGGCGATCGTGCCGTGCGCAGCATCGAGGGGTCTGCCAAGTCGAAACAGCCGTTCTTCATCAGCCTGCATTTCAACGCGCCGCACTATCCCTGGCTCGGCCCCGACGACGAGGAGGAGGGCAAGCGCGTCAAGGACTTTATGGCCCCTCGACGAACTGAGTGGGTGCGATCACGGCTGCTGAGCGGTCGGAGTGCGGCTTGATCCTGATGGCAGAGCGTCGGTCGTGAGGGCGGACGGCGGTCAAGGACGCGCACTTGCGCGCCCCCATCTTCCTTCAA
>CAMDPA010000220.1 GCA_945903565.1 Devosia equisanguinis
TATCCAACCCGCGTATCAGAGCTTGCCAACCGACGTCTCCGGCTCCGCCTCCCCTTCTGCGCGATCCTGCCCTACACTATCCGACCGCATCCGCGGCACGGCCGCCAAGCCACGCCCGCACCGCTTGACAAGGGACATCAGAGACCTACACGGAATTGATCAGCCGGAGTTATCATGCCAGCCGTACGCAACATCCTTTTCATCATGTGCGATCAGTTGCGGTGGGACTATCTGTCCTGCAGCGGCCATCCGCATCTGAAGACGCCGAATATCGATCGCCTCGCAAGCAAAGGCGTTCGCTTCGATCGCGCGTTCGTCAACGCACCGGTGTGCGGGCCCTCGCGGATGAGCTTTTATACGGGCCGCACCGTGTTCTCGCATGGCGCAACGTGGAACTATGTGCCGCTGCCGATCGGCGAGCTCACCATCGGCGACTATCTGATCGCGGAAGGCGTGCGCGTCGCCATCGCCGGCAAGACGCACATCCGGCAGGACGCGGCGGGGCTTGCGCGGCTGGGTCTCACCAACACTACCGATCTCGCACTGATCGTTTCCGAAGGCGGCTTCGAGGCGTGGGAGAAGGACGACGGCGTTCACCCACCAAACATCGATCAGCGCGGCCTTGCCTACAACACGTGGCTGAAGGGACTGGGCTACGACGGCGATCACCCCTGGGATAGCTGGGCCAACGCCGCGGCCGGTCCGAATGGGGAAGTGCTGTCGGGCTGGGCGCTGCGCAACTCGGTCTATCCCGCGCGCATCAAGGAGGAGCACTCCGAGACGCCGTACATCACCAACCGCGGCCTGGAGTTCATGAAGGAGTGCGGCGACAAGCCGTGGCTGCTGCACTTGTCGTACATCAAGCCGCATTGGCCCTATATCGCGCCCGCGCCCTATCACGCGATGTACGGCGCCGAGCATGTCGTTCCCGCCGTCAAGAACGAGCGCGAACGCGTGTCGCCGCATCCTGTGTACGAAGCCTTCATGCGCATGGAGATCGGCCAGTCGTTCGCGCGCGAGGATGTGCGCCAGGCCGTGATCCCCGCCTACATGGGCCTCATCCATCAGATCGACGATCACCTCGGCCGCGTGTTCGACTATCTGGAGAGCAGCGGGCGCATGAAGGATACGATGATCGTGTTCGCGTCCGATCACGGCGACTATCTCGGCGATCATTGGCTCGGCGAGAAGGAGCTGTTCCACGAGCCGTCCGTGCGTGTGCCGTTGATCATCTACGATCCCGATCCGGCGGCGGATGCGACGCGCGGCACGGTGACGGACAAACTCGTCGAAGCGATCGATCTGGTGCCGACGTTCCTCGATGTTTACGAGGCGAAGGCCCCACGTCACCGGCTCGAAGGCCGTTCGCTGTTGCCGCTGATCCGGGGACCGCAGCCGCTCGAATGGCGCGATTCGGTGTTCTGCGAACTCGACTATGCCTTCTATGAAGCGCGCGAGCTGACCGAGAAGGGCGCCAACGATGCGCGCGCCTACATGCTGCGTACGGAGCGCTGGAAGTACATCCACTACAAGGGCTTTGCGCCGCAGCTGTTCGATCTCAAGGAAGACCCCGATGAGCTGGTCGATCTGGGCATGTCGCAAGCCCATGACGGGGTGCGCCGCGAGATGCACGGCCGGCTGCTCGAACGGCTCACCGACCGCCGCAATCGCATCACCGTCGACGACGAATGGGTGCTCGGCGCGCGGGCCCGCGAAAGCAAGGTAGGGGTCATCATCGGCCGGTGGTGATGCCGGGGCGACGAGCACCATGAAACGTTCAATATGCGACGAGCAGCGCTCGGCAAATTCACTCGCTGCCGCTATTGAGCTCGTCGTCGAGACGGCGGGCGGCATCAACCGACATCATCGGAACGCCGTCGCGGATCGGGAAAGCCAGGCGGGCGACACGGCTGATCAGCTCCTGGCGCACGGGGTCGTATCCCAATGCCGTCTTGGTCAGCGGACACACCAGCAACTCAAGCAGTTTCGGATCGACTCCGTGCGCGCGTTCGGGAGGCGTCTGCGGCGTGCTTTCCATGGCGCTCGTCCGATCTGCTTTATTCGCCGGCTACTGCAGCGTGCCGCCGCCACTCGCGCCGCCGGAGGCTATCGCCATCTCAGCGAGCGCAATCAGCACATCCGCCCGTTTCTGGGTATCGGCGGCTTCGAGTAACGCCTGCTTCTCCTCCGCACCGAACGGGCTCATGGCGGAGAGGCTGTTGACCAGCGGTTCCAACGGTGCGCGCGTCACCGCGTTCCAATCGGCTTCGAGCTGGCGCATCGCGAGATAGGCTTTCAGCACCTTGAGCAACCGCGCGCGGTCGATACTTTCCACGCTGCCGTCCTCGGCGAGGTCTGCGCTGTAGGGCGCGTAGTCGACGTCCGCGAGGCGATAGGGTTTGTCAGTCGAAGGTTCGCGGCCAACGACGAAGCGGGCGACGCCGGCGAGCGCGATCCGCAGTCGTCCGTCCTGGAGTTCCTGATACGCGGTGATGCGGCCGGCACAGCCGATCCGCTTCAGCGCCAGCGCCTTGCCCTCTGGGCTCTCCTCGCCAGCGCCCTGCGTTTGATCGGGTTGGATGATGCCGACGATGCGGTTGCCCGACATCGCGTCCTCGATCATCGCGAGATAGCGGGGCTCGAACACGTTGAGGGGCAGCTCCGAGCGCGGCAGCAAGATCGCGCCGCGCAACGGAAACAATGGAATACGCGCGGGCAAGTCCCCCGGTACGCGGTAGCGGTCGGTCGGCGCCACATCGATCTCCTTCGGGGGCCAGGCCAATGTGGTCCAGCTGATGCTTCAGGCGAACAACATAGAGGACAGCCGGCGGCGGCCTTCCTGGGTGTGGGGATCCCTGGGACCCCAGGCCTCGAACAATTGGACCAGCGCCTTACGCGCGGCCTGCTCATTCCAGTTGCGGTCGCGGCGGAAGGATTCCAGCAATTGGTCGATGGCCTTGTCCTTGGTGCCGCGTGCCGCCAATGCCATCGCGAGGTCGATACGCGCCTGATGGTCGAGCGGATCTGCGGCGATCTTCGCTTCCAGTGCGGTCAGATCGCTTGGCGCGCCGGCCAGCTTGGCAAGTTCCAGCGCGGCCTTGACGCTGCCGACGAGCGCGGTCTCCTGCTTGTCGGGCGGGATGAGGGCGAGCGTCTGCTCGGCGCGTTCGGTGTCGCCGCTCTTGAGGTAGCAGCGTGCGAGGCCGACAATGGCGCCTACGTTTTGCTGGTCCTGTTCCAGGACTGCGGCGTAGATCTCGGCGGCGCCTTGCAGATCGCCGGCCTCCAGCGCCTTGTCGGCGGCTTCGAGCGCGGCATCGAGGTCGGCTGCGTTCTCGTCGCCCATGATGCGGTCGATGAAGGCCTTGATCGCGCTTTCAGGCTGCATCCCCATGAAGCCGTCGAACGGCTTGCCGTCGCGGAACGCATAGACCGTCGGCAGCGACTGAATGCGGAGCTGGCCGGGGATGGAGGGGTGCAGGTCGACGTTGAGCTTCACCAGCTTCACCTTGCCGCCGTAGCTGCTCACGACCTTCTCGAGCACTGGAGCAAGCTGTTTGCAGGGCTGGCACCATTCGGCCCAGAAGTCGACCAGAACAACAGCCGTCTTGGAGGCCTCCAGCACGTCGGCCTTGAACGCCGCCGTCGTGGTCTCCTTGACGAGGTCAACGCCGCCAGTTGGGGCCGGGGCGCCGCCCGGCCGATTGCCAAAACCTAGATCCATCAGTCGTCTCCTTCGCGAACCGCAATCGGCGGCCGAACCCAATGCCCGGGCGGCGCCGTATCAAGTCTTTGCTGTGTCAGAGTTTCAATGCCGAAGCCGGAAGGCCGTTTTATGAAACTCTGGTGTCGGGGGATCGGTGCTCGCCGGCCCCCTCTCCCCCTAGATATAGGATGCGCGGGTCGTGTCCGCATGCGCGAATGAACCGTAAAAGGTCGTCGCGTGCAATGTTGGTTGTCGCGCAGTTCTCCAACGGATGGCAATTGATGGTCTCGAATGCCATTAGGGCTTCGTCAAGGATCGCGCAGACTCGGCTATTCCTATCATTAATGAGCGCGAAGGCGGTGACCGAGCCGGGCGTCACGCCCAGGGTTTCCATCAGCAGCTCCGCCCGGCCAAACGACAACCGCCCCGCGCCGATCGCCTTTGACAGCGCCTTGAGGTCGACGCGGGTATGGGCGTGCGCGATGACCAGAAACAGCCGGTCCTTGTGGTCCTTCAGGAACAGGTTCTTGGTGTGACCGCCTGGAATCTCCCGGTCAAGGACGGTGCTTTCCTCGACCGTGAACACCGGCGCATGCTCGATCGTACGTTGCTCGATGCCCAGGGCGGCAAGCCGCTGCATGAGATCGTTTCGCGAGGCTGGCATTTGATGCAGGAGTTGCAGTGGCTTGGACCTGGAATGCTGCCGGAAATTCCGCCGTTGGGCCGCGGCTGGGCCACCGGTGCCGCTGATGTGCCAGCTAGCGAGCGGCGGCGCAATAAGTTATCGCTAAGCAGAGTTCGCAAAAGTGTCCCACGCGGTTTTGAGATAAAACTCTGCTGAAGCAAGAACCTAAGCAGACCATTCGGTGGTCTTCCAACGAATGGTCTGCTTAGGGCCGTGTCCTCCCAGGAGCTTGCCCATGGCCCGGCGCCCCATCAGTGCCGACATCCCCGAGACTGCGTTCCCCGAGACGGGGCACAACCATGGGTCGTGCGAAACCACGTTGCTCGAGCGTGCCAGCCGGGTGTTCGAGACCAAGGGCATGAAGCTGACCGACCTGCGCAAGCGCGTGCTGGAGGAGATCGCGGCGTCGCACGAGGCGCTGGGGGCCTACGAGATCCTGGCGCGGCTGTCGAACAAGGGGCCGCGGCTGGCGCCGATCTCGGTTTACCGGGCGATCGACGCGCTGCACGAGGCCGGGCTGGTGCATCGGCTGGAGAGCCGTAATGCGTTCTTCGCCTGTCACGCGGCCCATGCGCCGGAGCGGGATCAGGTGATCCTGTCGTGCGAGAAGTGCGGCCGGGTGGCGGAGATCGGCGGGGAAGAGGTGTTTGCGGCAATGCGCGTTGTGGTTGAGAAGGCGCAGTTCGAGGCGCGGCGGATCGTGACCGAGGTATCGGGGACATGCGCCAGTTGCCGGGTTGGGCATTGACGATGGCGACCACGCCTGGCCCCAGCAGCCCGCCACATGCCCACCCGCATGGCTCCCCACATGCCCACGACCATGGGCACGGCCACTGCCTTGGGCCGCCTGACGCCGCTGCGCTGATCAGCGCGCGCGGGCTGACGGTCAACCGCGACGGCCGCACGCTGCTGCAATCGATCGACCTCGACATCCAGCCGCGCGAGATCGTCACGGTGATCGGTCCGAACGGTGCGGGCAAGACGACGCTGGTGCGCGCGCTGCTGGGGCTGATCGAACCCGATGGCGGCACGATCCTGCGCCAGAACGGACTACGCATCGGTTATGCGCCGCAGCGCTTCGATGTCGATCGCGCGTTGCCGATGACGGTGGCGCGGTTTCTTCGGCTCGGCGGCGCGCACAGCGATGCGGAAGCGGCTTCGGTGCTGGGCGAGGTCGGCGCCGTCAAGCTGATCGGGCAGCAGATCGCGAGCCTGTCGGGTGGCGAGTTGCAGCGCGTCGTACTTGCGCGGGCGCTGTTACGCAAGCCGCAGCTGCTGGTGCTCGACGAGCCGGTGCGGGGCGTCGACTACGCGGGCGAGGCGGAATTGTACGAGTTGATCGGCGGGCTGCGCGATGCGCGCGCCCTCGGCGTCTTGCTGGTCAGCCACGATCTCCACGTCGTGATGGCCAAGAGCGACCGCGTGGTGTGCATCAACGGGCACGTGCGCTGCTCGGGCGTGCCGCATGCGGTGGCGCGCGATCCGGAGTATGTGCGGCTGTTCGGCTCGGAGGCCGCGCGCGCGTTCGCCGTCTATCATCACGAGCACGATCACCGCCACGACCTGCACGGCACGCCCGAGCCTGTGTCGCCGCCACGCCCCAACACCAGCGAGTAGTTCCCCTAAATGGAGCCGTTTCTCCTCCGCGCCCTGGCGGCCGGACTTGGCCTCGCCGTGATCGCGGCACCGCTCGGCTGCCTGCTCGTTTGGCAGCGCATGGCGTTCTTCGGCGAAGCCGTCGCGCAGGCAAGCCTGATCGGCGTGGCGCTCGGCCTTGCCTACGACATCGACACGACGGCGGCCGCGCTGTTCACGACAGTGCTGGTCGCACTGGTGCTGGTGGGCCTGTCGCGGCAGCAGATGGTACCGATGGATTCGATCCTCAGTCTGCTCGCGCATAGCGCGCTGGCGTTCGGCGTGCTGGCGACCGCGCTGGTGAAGGGGCGCTCGGTCGATCTCATGGGCTATCTGTTCGGGGATATCCTGGCCGTCAGCGGGCCGGATCTCGCGTGGCTGGCGGGCGGCGGTCTCGTCGTCGGGCTGACCTTGTGGAAGCTGTGGCATCCGCTGCTGTCGATGGCCGTGCATGAGGAGCTAGCGGCGGCCGAAGGAGTCGACCGCGAGCGTACGCGCGCCGTGTTCGTGCTGTTGCTGGCGCTGGTGGTTGCGATCGCGATGAAGATCGTGGGTGTGCTGCTGACGGTCGCGTTCCTGATCATTCCCGCGGCAGCGGCGCGGCCGTTGGCGGACACGCCCGAACGGATGGTTGTGATCGCGGCGGCGGCAGGTGCGATCGGCGTCGCGGGTGGGCTCGGCCTGTCCTTGTGGCTCGATACGCCGGGCGGTCCGTCGATCGTGGTGGTGCTGGCGGTGCTGGCGGGGCTTTCGCTGGTGCGGGCTGCATGGCGTGGGTGATTTAGGCTCACGTCCGGGCAATGCCGTATTCGGTGAAGGGGATCACCGATAGGAGATCGCCGGGGCGGACCTCGGGGACGTCTTCGGGAATGTCGATCAGGCAATCGGCTTCGCGCAAGGAGGAGATCAGGCCGGAGCCGTCGCGCTCGTACTTGTGTACGCGCCAGCCGTTCGCATCGACCTCGAGCGTGCCGCGCCAGAACTCGCGACGGCCGGTCTTGCGCTTTGGAAACGCGAACGCCGCGGGTACTTGCAGACGGCGCGGCTCGGGCCACTGCGCGCCCCCCAGGCGCCGCAGCATCGGCCATACGTACATCAGGAAGCACACGAACACCGCGACCGGATTGCCGGGCAGGCCCACCACCACCGCATTGCCGATCTGGCCGAGCATCATCGGCCGACCCGGCTTGACCTGGATCTGCCAGAAATGGCGGGTGCCAAGGCTGCCCAGTGTGGCGGCCATATGATCCTCGTCGCCACGGCTGGCGCCGCCTGACGTGAGGATCACGTCGAACCGGCCGGCGGCCTGGGCGAGACAGTCGCCAACGATATCGGCCCGGTCGGACAGGATGCCGAGATCGGTGACGTCGGCGCCGGCCGATATGGCGAGGGCGCGCAGCATCGGCGCGTTGGCGTCGTAGACTTCGCCCGGAGCGAGCTGGCGACTGCCGGCCGGGATGACCTCGTCGCCGGTCGAGACGATTGCGACCCGCAGCCGCGCGTGACAGGCGACGTCGCCGAGACCGATCGAGGCGAGCGCTGCCAGGTCCTGCGGGCGGATGATTTCGCCGGCGCGGAGCAGGGTCTGGCCGGTCTTTACGTCCTCGCCGGCGAGGCGGACGTTGGCGCCCTTCTTGAGACCGCGCGGGATCAATACGTGGGAGGGATCGCCGCCGGGATGCTCGGTATCCTCTTGCATTACGATGGTGTCGGCCCCCTCCGGCACGACGGCGCCGGTGAATATGCGGACGGCCTGTGTGGGGCCGAACGTCCCTTTGAAGGGGTGACCGGCGGCGGAGCGGCCTTCGGCGACTGGCCAGAGCTGGGGGGCTTGGCCGGATGTGTATTCCGCGTGAGCGAATGCAAATCCATCGACCGCGGCATTCGTGTGAGCGGGGACGGGGGAGCGGGCAACGGCGGGAGCGGCAAGAACGCGGCCAGCGGCTTGTGACAGTAAGACAGGCTCGACGGGCGCGACCGGGGCGATCCGTGCCTTGAGCAGCGCGACAGCATCGTTGTGGCGCAAGGACTTCTGGTCCGGCCGGAAGCAGTCGTCGATCAGGCGGTTGACCATCGTGGAGTTACCGGGCAGGCCGCACAGGCGGTCCATGGGCTTCAAGCGTTAGCCCGAGCCGCGTCTCCCGACAACCTCATAGCGATGAGTGGCTGATAGCGACGGGGTCGATTGGGACCGCAGGTAAGGGTGCAAGCCAAGCCGTGAAGGCTCAAGGCTAGTCGTTTACCCAGAAAGCCAGTCAGATGCTCTGAACGCAGGCCGCTCTCAGAGGTTATGTACGAGCATGAAAAGCCCGACACCCACTAACGGTGCGAGGATATTGGCTAGCAATACCCAACCGATCGATTTTACACTCACGACACTACCCCGCCTTACTAAACTCACAGACACGGACAACTCGCCAAAGTCGTTTTGTGCCAACCTTCCGCATTGTTCGCCCAACAACGCGGCAATTCTGAGAATACACATGTTCTCAGATGATGCACACGTATTGTTGGAGTGCCGCACAAGCCGATCTCGCAGGTGCGAGACAAGATCTTCACAGCCAATGCACGAGCTTCGTATGGCAGATTGAGGTGGCCCCGCTTGTTCGGACAGATTTTCCGCTGCGATAAGTGGAGGCTCTGCCGGGGTTAGACTGCCGAGCGGATCGGCAGGATGCAGTGTGGTCCGAAGTATGCCCGATCGGGCGTCATGCCGTCGAGGCTCGAGTGCGGG
>CAMDPA010000221.1 GCA_945903565.1 Devosia equisanguinis
CCGCAAAGCCAAGAGGTGCGCCGCCTGACGGCTCGCGCCTCTCTCGACATCATCGGCGTCCCCTGCTTCCGCCGATGATCATCCGAACCCGCCGAAGCGGCCAAGTCGTGTGCTATCAAAACCAGACACGTCCAAAAGCTACTGACAGCCGGTCGGGCGCGCGTAGGCTGGCGAGGTTCCCACTCTGCCTGACGGCATGTAGGGGCGTTGCCCCTACGACCCCACCAAAGGCCCGGGCCTTTGGAAACCCGCCCTTTGGGGAGCGCGAAACATCGGGATTTTGCCCCCAATGGAGGGTCCAGGGCTACGCCCTGGTTGGGGAGTTTGAGGGGCAAATAGCCCCTCATATCGCTCATAAGGGCGATCCTTCGCGAGCCGCGTGCTGAATAGCAACTTATCGCGGGTGGCCGCCTGCGCGGCCATGACGAAACGATAGGATTGCCGGATCTGGCGGATCAGGCCGCGTTCGAGGTCAGCGGCTGGGTCAGAACGGCAAAGAGACTGTTCTTGTCGCGCGCGGCACGCAACCGCTCGAGCGCCTTGGGCTCGCGCAGCAGGCGCGAGATGCGAGCCAGAGCCTTGAGGTGGTCGCCGCTGGCATGTTCGGGGGCGAGCAGAACGAAGATCAGATCCACCGGCTCGCCGTCGAGCGATTCGAAATCCACCGGCTCGTCCAGCCTGGCGAACAGACAGTGGATTGCCGTCAGATCCTTCATCTTGGCATGCGGTATCGCGATGCCACGGCCCAGGCCCGTCGAACCCAGCCGCTCGCGCTGCGTCAGCGCCTCCACGATGTCGCGCAACGGCAAGCCGGTGACGAGCGCCGCGCGCTCCGCCACTTCCTGAAGCGCTAGCTTCTTTGATTTCGCCTTCAGCGACGGGATTATCCCGTCGCGTGTAAGAAGGTCACCCAGTTCCATGGCTAAGACATCCCGCCGGGATTGACCGCACGTTTGAACGCGCGCGCCTGACACATAAGCGCTGCAACGCTCAAGAACTCGTCTTGGACCGCTTACCCTGAGACTGCTTGCCCGCCGACTTGACCGGCACGACGGCAACCACCACCTTCCCGCCGACCTTATCGGCCACTCGCCCCCCCTTGTCGATGGGGGAAGAGGGATCGATCCAGCCGATGTTCCCGTCCGCGCGACGATAGACGACGTTGATCACACCGTTCGCACCATTGCGAAACACCAAAAAGGCATCCTCCGTCAAGTCCAACCGCATTACCGCCTCGCTGACGGGCAGCTCGTGGATGGTTCGCTCGGTCTCGGCCACGACCAGTGGATTGTCATGACCATTGGTCACGCCAGCTGATTCGTGCTCGTCGTCCGCCAATTCCACGTGGAAGTCGCCAGCCTGCGTTGCCGGTGCTTCCTGCCGTTCCTGGTTGGCGCCGTGATGACGGTTCTTCAGCCGCCGCTTGTAGCGGCGCATCCGCTTTTCCAGATGCTCGAACGCGGCGTCCGCGCTCGAGTACGCATCCGTGCCCTCGCCGGAGCTTTCCAGCGTCAGGCCGGTTCTGAGACGAACCGAGGCAGCTGTGATGAAGCGGCCCCGCTCTTTCTCGACACGGACGTGAGCGGCAAGGTAGCTGCCCAGATACTTGTCGATGGCGTCGTCGAGCTTGTCGCCGACGTAGCTCTGGAAGCTCTCGCCGACATGAATGTTCTTGCCCGTTACCTGGAGCGACATGCGATCTCCATTGCGAATTTTTGTGTTGTTATTCAATGGATAGAATTTCGGGTCAGGCGCCCTCGGCCGTCTTGACTACACCGGATCCTCCCACATGTTCTAGCCAGTCGACGCTAGGCCCGACAGATGCACCCGGTCAATCCGTTCTCTGGGCGAAAGCATGAGAAAAATATGGGCCCAAACTAAGCCGAGCGTGCGACCCGGCTCGTCATCATTTTCTCGCGCCGGCGCTGGACCGAGGAGGGAATGCGCATCGCTTCCCGATACTTGGCTACCGTGCGCCGCGCAATCTCGATGCCCTGGCTGGCCAATCGCTCCACGATCGTGTCGTCCGATAGCACGGCGCTGGCCGATTCGGCGTCGATCAACTCCTTTATACGGTGGCGGACGGATTCGGATGAGTGCGCCTCGCCCTCGCCGGCGGACGCTATCGACGACGTGAAGAAAAACTTGAGTTCAAAGATACCACGCGGGGTCGCCATGTATTTGTTCGACGTCACACGTGAGACCGTCGATTCGTGCATCTTGATGGCGTCGGCGACCGTCCTGAGATTGAGCGGGCGCAAGTGTCGCACGCCGAGCGTGAGGAAGGCGTCCTGCTGGCGGACGATCTCCTCGGCCACGCGAAGGATCGTGCGGGCGCGTTGGTCGAGGCTCTTCACCAGCCAGTTCGCGGTCTGCAGGCAGTCGACGATGTATTCCTTGTCCTTGCCGTTGTGCGCGGACTTCGTCACCCGCGTGTAGTAGCTGCGGTTGACGAGCACACGCGGCAAGGTGTCGGAATTGAGCTCGACGATCCAGCTTTGATCGGAGGCAGACCGCACGGAAACGTCCGGGATTACCGGCTGCATCTCGACGGTGCCGAACTGCAGGCCGGGCTTGGGCGAGAGCTGCCGGATCTCGGCGATCATCTCGGTCAGCTCGTCCATGTCGACGCCGACCGCCTTCTTGAGGCGGGGCAGGTTGTGCTCGGCCAAGAGCTGCAGGTTTTCCAGCAACAGCGCAATCTGCGGGTCGTAGCGGTTGCGATCCTTGAGTTGCAGCGCCAGACATTCGGCAAGGCCGCGCGCGCACACGCCGGGGGGATCGAACGTCTGCAGCACGCCGAGCACCTGTTCAATCAGGGCTTCACTGCAGCCGAGCTTGTCGGCGAGAACAGGGATATCAATCGAGAGATAGCCGGCCTCTTCGACCATATCGATCAGGTAGTTGCCGATCAGCCGTTCGGCGGAATCGGTGACGGCGACGCTGAGCTGCTCGACCAGATGGTCCTTCAGCGAAATGTCGTTGGAGGCGTAGGCCTCGAGATTGGCTTCCTCGTCGCCGCCGCTGCCGTTGCCCATGTGCTGCTGCAGGCCGGTCCAGCCGGCGGCGCCCAGCGAGGGATCCATCTCGGCGCGGGAGGCGTCGGGGTCGACGTTCTCAGGAGCGGTATCGAGGACTGTTGCGGCGTCGCCGTGCGGTTGCGACAGGTCGAGCCAGGACTCGGAGCTGGCCTCGTCCAGGCTCGTTTTCGCGGCGGTGAGGAGATCGGCGGCTTCGCGCTCACTGGCGAGATCGGCAGGTTCGGGGCGGTCGTCGCGCTCGAGCAGCGGATTGCGCTCCAGCTCTTCCTCGACGAACTGGTTGAGCTCCATGTTGGAGAGCTGCAACAGCTTAATGGCCTGCTGTAGTTGGGGCGTGAGCACCAACTGCTGGCCTTGTCTCATCTCCAGTCGCGGCGAAAGAGCCATTTTGAACCGAACCCGTTACCCTTAAGTACGGCTCAAGGTTTACGCTTCGCTACTTAATCAAACATGTCCCCCAAGTATACCCGCCGGACGTCTTCGTTCGCTATGATTTCCTCCGGCTTACCTTGTGTCAGAACCTGACCATCGAACACGATGTAAGCCCTATGGATGAGACTGAGTGTCTCGCGCACGTTGTGGTCGGTGATCAATACACCAATTCCGCGCTGCGTGAGGTGACGCACCAACTCCTGGATATCCCCGACCGCGATCGGGTCGATGCCCGCGAACGGCTCGTCCAACAGCATGAATGAGGGACCCGAGGCCAGGGCGCGAGCGATCTCGCAGCGCCGCCGCTCGCCGCCCGACAGGGCCATCGAGGGGGACTTCCGCAGCCGCGTGATGCGGAACTCCTCCAGCAAGGAGTCGAGCTTCTCCTTCCGGCGCTTGCGGTTGGGCTCCACCAGCTCGATCACCGCCATGATGTTCTGCTCAACGGTAAGTCCCCGGAAAATCGAGGCTTCCTGCGGCAGATAGCCAATACCCAGCCGCGCGCGGCGGTACATGGGAAGGCGCGTCACCTTGCGGCCGTCGATGTAGATATCGCCGTGGTCGGCGGGGACGAGGCCGGTGATCATGTAGAACACGGTGGTCTTGCCGGCGCCGTTGGGACCGAGCAGGCCGACGGATTCGCCCCGCCCGACCGACAGGCTGACGCCCTTCACGACCATCCGCTTGCCGTAGGTCTTCTTGACGTCGTGCGCGGACAGCCAGCCATCGGCCACGACGGCGCCGGTGCCGGCGTTGGCCCCGCCGTCTACCGCGGCTGGCGGACGCTCCAGCGTATCAACGTTCTGATCTGACTTGCCAAAACCGAATATTCTCAAGGGATGGTCTCGTTGGCCGAAGTGGTCAATTGCCGAATGGGGAGGTTGGTGCATCTTCGCGTGCCTCGCGGCGCGGCGGTGTCGACTTGACAGGTGGCTGTGCGGTGGCCGCCGCAGGTGCAGCGTTGGAAGGGGCCGGCGTCCCGGCGGCCTTGGCTTTGGCCTTCTCCTTCTGCTCCTCCTTGAATTGTCCGGGAAAGATCAGCAACTGCGCGCGTCCGGGTGCGGGGGACTTTCCGGCGGCAGCGGCGGCGCTCGCGCTAGCTCCTGGTGCGGCGCCTGCGCTCGCACTGGCAGCGGCATCCGGGCTGGTGGTGAACCCGCACGCATCGAGGATCCGCATCGAGCCGGTATTCATGTCGAGCCGGGCGCAGGGGCCGCGCGTGATCGTCGTGCCTTGCGTAAGGCTGACATCGCCCGTCAGCGTGGCGACGTTGGCCTTGGTGTCGAACACGGCGGAGTTGCCGCGCGCGCGCTGGCCATCCTTGGTGGTGATGTCGACCACGCGAGGTGCCGTGACCTTCTGCAGTTGGGCGGCGGTCTTGGGCTGTCCCGCGGGCTGGGCTGCTTGAACCTGACCGGCTGCCGGGGTTGCGGCCAGCGCCAAGCCGGATTCGCCGCTGTAGGCCGCCACCAGCTCTTCGGTGGTGATCGTATAGTCGCCCTGCTTGGCGATCACCTTGCCGCGGAACACCGCCGTCTTGGCCTTGTCGTCGACATCGAGCGTGTCGGCGTCGATATCGACGGGCTGACCGGGATCGCCGCGCAGATTGCCTGCACCTAGCGGTCCCTGCGGCGCGGTCTTGGCGACGGGCGCGGGTGCACCCTTCTTGGCGGCGGTCGCCTCGTTCTCGGCCTGGACGAGGTGCGCACTGATGCGGCCCTTAGGCAGCCCCGGCTGTGCGGGCGACGTCATCTGCATCGTGCCCTTCTTGCGGTCAACTTGAAGCCGCCGCCCCTTGAGCACGTTCTTTTGCTGCGTGACGACGACGTTGCCGGACAGCAGCATCGCATCGTTCTTGTTGTCGATCTCGGCGCGGTCACTGGTCGCGCCACGATCGGGGCCACCCGTGATCGCCACGTTGCCGGTGAGAAGAACCGTGTTGTTCTTGTTGTCCATGTCGGCCCGGTCGCTGGTCGCACCACGATCGGGACCGCCACTGATGACCACCGGTCCCATCAAGGTGGCGCGGTCGTTGAGCGCGTCGAACTCGCCGGAACCGCCGGTTACGCGCTCCACGCCGCGCGTCAACACGACTTTCGAACGCGCGATGAGTTTGCTCAACTTGCCTTGACCGCCAGCGGCGGCAACCGCAGGTGAAGCAGCGTCGGCCTGGGATGCGGCTTGCGCGGTTGGCTGGCCCTCGTAGTGGACCTCGAGTTCGGCCGTCTCCATGATCGAATTGGTCTGCTTGGCGACCACGTTGCCGGAAAACACGGCGCGCTTGGTGACATCGTCGATCAAAAGCTGGTTGGAGGTGATGTCGACCGGCCCGCCGGTCTGTGCGGTGCCGCTCGTCCCGCTGGTGCCCCGCATGGCCTGGTCGGCGCCATCCGGGCGGGGGGCGCGCGCGTCCTGCTTCAGGTTCGCGACCACGCCGCCGCTGAACAGCACCTGCTTCTTTTTCTGCTCGATGGTCATGGACTGACCACGCACGACGCCGCTCGGCATCCGTACAGTGACCGGCTCGGTCGAGACGATCCGGCTTTCCTTGGTATAGACGGTGGCGCGCGTCAGCTCGGCATTCATGCCGTTCTGCGCGACGACATCGATCCGCTCGTACATCTCGAGGATGTTGGTATTGGTATCGAGCGTGCCGCGCGTCGCCTTCAGATCGGTCTTCGAGCGGCTGGCATCGGTCAATTGGCCGTCGATCGCCTTGAGGCGCACGATACCCTTCTGCTTCAGGTCCTGCTCGGCGGTGCTGGCGCGGACCACGAACTCGCTGCCGTTCTTGTCGAAGCCTGAATAGCGCGGATTATGCGCGACCAGCGCCTCGCGGTTGATCTCTATCTTGCCGACCTCGATCTTCTTGTCGCCCCAGCCGATCGAAATCGAGCGCTGCATGAAGATGCCGTAGCTGGCGAACAGCGCGATGGCCGAAATCGGCAGCAGGGTGCGCAGCGACCGCACCAGCGTCGAATGATTGCCGGCGCGCTGGAACGCCTTGGAGCGTTCGATGCCCGGTTCTGATCTGAAATCGCCAGCGCCCCGCGTTCGGCCTGGGCCGCTTGTCGGCGCTAGCTTGGCGTCCTGAGGCATCTGCGTGCTTGCTGCCTGAAGGGGGCGGGCGATTTGCGGGGAAGTTCCGGATGGAACGCCCTGCCATGGGTTATCAGCGAAAATTGGCTGACATTGAGGCCGATTGACAAGGTGGTGCGCCAAGTGATGGATAGGTGTTGCCCCGGCGCACGCAGCCAAACCACCTCAGTGAGCGAAAATATCGGTTTCCTCGAACCCGGCAAGGTCGAGTTCGGCACGGGCGTGCAGGAAGCGGAACGCGGCCTGCGCCAGCTCCGTGCGGCCTTCCCGCGCCAGCATCTGATCGAGCCGCTCCTTCAGCGCGTGCAGGTGAAAAACGTCGCTGGCGGCATAGGCGAGCTGCTGCTCGGAGAGTTTCTCTGCGCCCCAGTCCGAGCTTTGCTGCTGCTTCGACAGGTCGACATGCAGGATCTCGGACACGAGGTCCTTGAGGCCATGCCGGTCGGTATAGGTGCGGGCGAGTTTCGAGGCGATCTTGGTGCAGTAGAGCGGCTGCGACTCGACGCCCAGATACTGGCGCAACACGGCCACGTCGAAGCGCGCGAAGTGGAAGATCTTGACGATCGCCGGATCGGTCAGCAGCGCTTTCAGATGGGGCGCGTCGTAGGGCGGCGCGACCTGAACGAGGTGGGCCTTGCCGTCGCCGCCGGACAACTGCACGAGGCACAGCCGGTCACGATGCGGCTTGAGACCGAGCGTCTCGGTATCGATCGCGACCGAGCCGGTGAACGTCATGCCGGCGGGGAGGTCGCCCTTGTGCAACTTGAAGGATGTGGATGCCATCGCGCGCGCCCCGGTTGCCTCGGCCACGGGCTGCGAACAACAATCGAATCACCAACATATTGATTCGGAAAGAATATCGTCAAAGCCCTGCAAGTGTGTACCGGCTCCGTTCGCGCATGGCAAGCTGAGCGGTCGGGTGAACGGCTTTACTGCACAAGCGCCACAGGCTGGCCGACGCCCTTGATGCCTTCCGGCACAGGCACTGTGGTGCTGCCGTAGTTCGTGTTCAGTATGAGGTTCGGGCCAGAGAACAGCCTCAGCTTGCGGACGACGATGGCCGTGTAGGCCGACTGGTCGGCGACCGGTTTGTTGGCGTCGATCCTAAGCTCGCCCTGCGGTAAATAGATGGTACCGAGCAGCATGCGCGCGTTGTCGCTGTTGATCTCGTGCGTCACGGATGTCTTCTGGTCCCTCGATTCGTGGAACAGCAGGCCGGCCATGGCGCCGCTCACGGGCGCCGTCAGGGTGATCGTCGTATTGGTGCCGAAGCTGAACCGGGCGTCCTTGCCTGTCAGGTAGAATCCAACGTGCTCTCCGGTGACGCTGGCGTGGTCCGTGACGATGAGCGGACCCTCTTTGATGACGAACTCGCCCGGGGCGAACGTGACCGCTGACGTGCCGCCGATTGTGATGCCGCCGCAGTAAACGCCCGGTTGCAGCGTGATCACTTGATCGACGAGACGAAGTTTGTTCACCGAGCACCCCCCGAACGCGGGCGCAGCCCGGCTCGCCAGGGGATCGTCGAAGATCGGGCAATCGGTAATCGGCTGGGGTTTGTAGGCGTCCTTCATGCCGCTCGCTCCGCCGACGCTGCAAATCATGGTCGCCGACATCGTCGCATGTTGCTTCGATGCGATGGCATCGGTGCTGGTGGAATTGGAATAGACGGCGCAGTTCTGGGCGGTCAGCCGCGCTTTCGACCACATCTCGATCGTGCCGGAATCGCTGGGGTCGAGGCCGAGCACGCAGATGTTGGGCTTGCCCATCACGCGGGCCACCGACCGCACGGAGATGTTACTGCTCTGCAGACCGAACCCGCCGAGGAAACCGACGTGGGACTGCACCGCGGTGACGGTGACCTGCAAGGGATCGGACGAGGTCGACGCGACGACCTGGATCGGGCCTGCGCCGACACCGCGAACCTCGTTGGCGTTCATCGCCGCCGTTACGACCGACTGCGCCAGCGCGGAGACGTCGGATTTGGTATGGTCGATCAGCGTCATCTCTAGCCCGGATTATGCACCAGACCTTGGAAAATCGTTGGCAGTTGTGGTGCAAGTGGCGAGATTCACGTAACAATTCGGTGTCGAGACGAAGAGTGCCGCGTATCAACGCTACGCCACAACCGCCATGACCCAAGATACCCCAGCCG
>CAMDPA010000222.1 GCA_945903565.1 Devosia equisanguinis
CAAGGGCCACTTTGGCCTTGAAGTCCGGTGAGTGGTTCCGGCGTGTTCGCTTCGTCATTCTGGCTCCTGATTCGCACGCACAACCGTGCGCGCTGTCAGGCAGAGATTCCACTCATCGCACCGTCCGAAATTGTGGAGCCGTCTCTGAAATTCGCTTTTCAGCAATTCCCACGCTTCGTAGTTTACTTGCGCAGTCGCGGTATTTCCAAAAACAGTTGCAATGGCAAGCACCGTGCAAACGCTAATCCGTGATCTTGTATTCAACGCCATGTGTCTCTCCGGTGGTTCTGTTCGCTAAACCAACCGCCAAGGTACGGCTGACCACTCTTCGGGGTTTCACGACGCGTGATCACGAACCCTTGAACCACCGGGGTTAGCGCGTTTGGAGTGTAGGTCGGGCTGAGGCCGGCACTTCCGCCGGTCGAAGCCCGACGCATCCCTCTGAAATATCGGGCTTCGCGCAAAACGCGCTCAGCACCGACCTACGAGCGCGGGCTTCGAGCACAAAAATGCCATCCCCTTTATGTTGCAGCGCCACGCCTTTGCCATCAAAACATTCCATACTCCGTCTCATTTTTTGCCGACAATCAACGTTGAATTAACTGGATATTTCAGACTCCCCTCTCAAATACCGGCCAGCGATACCTATATTCCCTCAGCGGCGCCAACAGGAGAATTCCCATGGACCTGCAAATTCTAGGCGGGCTCGGCGTTTTCGGCATTGTGCTCATTCTACTGGCGATCTGGGTCGCCTGGTCGTGCGTCAAGATCGTGCCGCAGGGGTACGCCTACACCGTCGAAAACTTCGGCCGTTACGAGAAAACGCTGCAACCCGGCCTGCACTTGCTGACACCCGTGGTCCAGCACATCGGCCACCGCATCAACATGAAGGAGCAGGTGA
The DNA here is from genome assembly GCA_945903565.1 of Devosia equisanguinis. GTDB lineage: Bacteria > Pseudomonadota > Alphaproteobacteria > Rhizobiales > Hyphomicrobiaceae > CAMDPA01. The sequence goes on from CAMDPA010000222.1 coordinate 902, forward strand.
TGGACATCCCTTCGCAGGATGTGATCACCCGCGACAACGCCATGGTGAAAGTCGACGGTGTCTGCTTTCATCAAGTCCTGAACGCTGCCAAGGCCGCTTATGAGGTCGATGCGCTGGAGCCGTCGATCGTCAACCTGGTGATGACCAACATCCGCACCGTCATGGGTTCGATGGACCTCGACGAGCTGCTCTCCAACCGCGACAAGATCAACGCGCGCTTGTTGTCGGTCGTCGATGCCGCCACTGAATCCTGGGGCGTCAAGGTCACCCGCATCGAGATCAAGGACATCGCCCCGCCGCGCGATCTCGTCGACAGCATGGCCCGCCAGATGAAGGCCGAACGCGAGAAACGCGCACAGATCCTGGAATCGGAAGGCTTGCGGCAGGCCGCGATCCTCAAAGCCGAAGGCGAGAAGCAGGCCGTCGTGCTTGCCGCGGAAGGCAAGAAGGAAGCAGCCTTCCGCGAGGCCGAGGCCCGCGAGCGCTTCGCCCAGGCCGAAGCCGAAGCAACCCGCCTTGTCTCCAACGCGATCGCCGACGGCAACGTACAGGCCATCAACTACTTCGTCGCCAACAACTACGTTAAAGCGCTCGAAGCGCTGGCCAAGGCGCCGAATTCGAAGATCATCATGATGCCGTTGGAAGCTTCCTCCGTCATCGGCTCCCTGGCAGGCCTAGCCCAGATCACCGGCGCTGCGTTTTCAAGCGACGGCAGCGGCAACACCAATGGAACCGGAACAAAACCCCGCGCGCCTGTGCCTTCCGCAGGCAGCGTACCCCGGACCTGACCGAACCCGGGGTCAGACCCGTCCTGCCGGAGGCGGGCAAGCAACACGGGTCTGCCTCCGATACGATACCGGGACATGACAACTCAACTGCCATCAAGGTTCGCCCCATGCAGCCCGTCATCGACTTCCTCTGGAACCTCGGCCCGTGGGGCTGGCTGATCCTGGCCGCGGTGATGCTCCTGCTCGAGACGATCATCCCCGGCTTGCATTTCATCTGGTTCGGCGTCGCCGCCGCCATACTCGGCGCGGTGCTATTCGTTGTCCCGATGCCTTGGGCAGCCCAGGTCTTCGCTTTCGCCGTGCTTTCTGTCTTCGTCATCCTGTTCGCGCGGCGCTACTGGAGTTCGCAAACCCTCAAGACCGACGCCCCCGACCTCAACGAGCGCGGCTTGCAATACGTTGGCCGCATGGTCACCGTCGTCGAGCCGATCACGCGCGGCCGAGGCAAGGTCAAGGTCGGCGATACCGTATGGACCGCGCAAGGGCCAGACCTCGCCGAAGGCGCGCAGGCCAAGGTAACCGGCGTGAACGGCACGGTGCTGATCGTCGGCGCGGTGTGATAGCGGCGCTCTGAATGCGGTTGTGGGAGCGCTTGCCGCCCTGCTGCGGCGCGGCTATAAGCCCGCTCATCCCTATTGCACCGCAACAAAAGAGACCGCCCCATGGCCATCGAGCGCACCTTTTCCATCATCAAGCCGGACGCGACCGCCCGCAATCTCACCGGCGCAATCAACGCCGTGATCGAGAAATCCGGCCTACGCATCGTCGCCCAGAAGCGCGTGCGTTGGACTGAAGCGCAGGCCAAAAAATTCTACGAGGAGCACGCCGCGCGCCCGTTCTACGGTGAACTCTGGCAGTTCATGATGTCCGGCCCGATCGTCGTGCAGGTCCTAGAGGGCGAGAACGCCATCGCCAAGTATCGCGACGTATTGGGCGCCACCGATCCGGCCAAGGCTACCGACGGCACGATCCGCAAGCTGTTCGCCAAGTCGCTCGGCGAGAACTCCGCTCACGGCTCCGACAGCCCGGCATCGGCTGCACGCGAGATCGCATTGAACTTCCAGCCCGCTGAAATCGTCGGCTGAGTCAGTCGAAAACGTCCATCGATCGAATCGAAAACCGCCGTGTGGGATCTCCCCGCACGGCGGTTTTCTGCTTCCGGGCTACCGGAACGGAAGCTATTGGCCGCTGCGGTTCGCGATGTCCTCGAAGAACTTGCCGGCGTCGAACGCCATCTTGCGGTCGGCGGCCTGAACCGACAGCGCGCTGGCGAGGATCGTGGCGACGAGAGAAGCGGTGAGGATAAGGGTCTTCATGGTCATCTCCTGAGTTTCTTGTCTTGGTTCGTTGCTCATGAATTCTTGCTCATATCGGGCGCGGCGATTTTTTGCGCTTTTGCTTTGTGTTCGCCGCGTCCGATGACCAGAAGATAGCGCCGCCTCTCGCTCAACTGCAAAGCAACTGAGCGTCAGATCGAGTTGAACGGGACGTGATCGGCGGGAGTTCGAGAGTGGGGCCGCGATGCGCCTACTCCCTACTCCCTACTCCCAAGCAATCATATCCAGCCGCGTGATCGTCGTGTTCGGTGCGATGCGGGCCGCCGTCGAAAGGTGCCAGGCCGTATAGGCTTCCGGAAACACCTCGTCCGCCGACATTGCATCGACCGGCACAATCACCTTGAAGCCCCGCAGCGCCGCCGCCCCGCCGGTATGCAGAACCGACGTCTGCGCCTGTGTGCCCATTGCGATCACGGTCGTGATGCCACGATCCTTCAGCGTCTTTTCCAGATCGCTACCGATGAACTTGTCCGGCCCAAGCGGCGGCAGCACTTGCTCGCCGTTCGCGGCAGGCAGGTTTGGCAACAAATCTGCCGCCGTCGAATTCGGCACCGCCACCGAGAAGATGATGAGCGCGCCCTTCGCACGTGCGTCGGCGACAAGTTTGGCAACCTTCGGCACCGAAACCGCGCAGCGCGGCCGACGCTCCTGCGTGCAGGTCTGCTTGGTGAAATCCATCACCAGTAGCGCTACTTCCTTGGCGTTCTCGAACTTGACCGGCTTCAGCGCGGGTGCTACCGGCATCTTGGCCGAGCCCCACTCTTCGATCAGCGTCTGCGCGGAGGCCGTCGCAAACGGTACGGTGAACGACAGTGCCGCAAAGGCTGCGACTGCAGTGCAGAAACGGCGTTTCATTTTGGCCCACTCCCCAGATGATACTTTGTTCCGACCATAGGCTATTACGTTTCCGTCCGGAACCCGCTCGACGGCGAACGGTGTCATTCTCACCCAGGACAAAGTCACGACGACGCATCGGGTTGGCCGGACCTGTGGTTCGTGCATAATGCGCGGACGAGACAATTCCACAGCCCGACCAAGGGGAAAAGCGTGTCGACCATCAAAATCAAGGCGATGTTTCATGGCGCGTCGGGCACGACGCAAGGCGAAGCGACCATCGCGCATGCGATCATCGCCGGCTGGACTGGGCGCGATCCCGCCGCTGTGCAAAAGCACATCAAGGAGCTGCAGCTGCTCGGCGTGAAGCCCCCCGCGACGACGCCGATCTTCTACCGCGTCTCCGCCTCCCGCATCACAACCGCCGAAACCATCGAGGCAACCGGCACCGCTTCGAGCGGCGAGGTCGAATACGTGCTGCTGCAGTCGGGTGGCAAGCTGTGGGTCGGCGTCGGCTCCGATCACACCGACCGCGAGGTCGAGGCCTATGGCGTCACCGTTTCCAAGCAGATGTGCGACAAGCCGATTGCCAGTGCGTTCTGGCTGTACGATCAGGTCGCCCCACACTGGGACAAGCTGATGCTGCGCTCGCATATTCCCGAGAAGGGATCGCGCGTGCTGTATCAAGAGGGCGCGGTCGGCGGCATGCTGACGCCAATGGATCTGATCGGCCGCTACACCAACGGCGGCAAGGCCCTGGCCGAGAACTCGCTGATGTTCTGCGGTACCTTCGCGGCCAAAGGCGGCATCCGCGCCGCCGACCGCTTCGACTACGAGCTCGAAGACCCGGTGCTCGGGCGTAAGCTCACCGGCGGTTATGCGATCACCACGCTGCCGGTGTTGGGTTGACCCGTAGGCTGGGTCAAGCGTCGATGCGAAGCTCATCGGCGCGCGACCCAGCATTAGCAATGCGCCACGACGAATGCTGGGTCGCGCTGCGCTACGCTTCGCTTGGCCCAGCCTACGAAATCGAAGCCATGAACCCTTCCAAGACAGTCCTCATCTCCGGCGGCGGCCCCGTCGGCCTGCTCTGCGCGCTCCTGCTTGGCCGCGCGGGCATTCCTGTGCGCGTGTTCGACGCCAACCCGTGCCTGCAGAACGATCCGCGCGCCGCCACCACGCACCCTGCCACGCTCGACGTGCTCGACCAGGTGCCCGGCCTCGTCGACGACATGGCGCGCCTTGGCCTCGTCACGCCGATCTTCCAGTTCTGGGACCGGCCCTCCAACACCAAGATCGCCGAATTCGATCACGTCGTCTTGAAAAACGACACGCGCCATCCGTTCGTGATCCAATGCGAGCAGTTCAAGACCGCCGGGCTGCTTCTCGCACGCGTGGAAAAGCTGCCCAACGTCGACGTGCTGTTCAATCACACCGTCACCGACGTGTCGCAGGACGCGAACAGCGTAACCGTCACCGTGAAGTCTCCCGCGGGCGAGCAAACCCACAGCGGCGCCTACCTGATCGGCGCGGACGGCGGCCGCAGCACGGTGCGCAAGCAATCCGGCATCGCGTTCGAGGGCTTCACCTACGAGGAGCGTTTCCTCGTGCTGACGACGCCATTCGATTTCGCCGCCAACCGCGGCTATTGCGAGCGCACCTACATCGCCGACCCCGAAGAGTGGTGCAACTGCTTCAAGGTCGCCGCCGACGGCCCGCCCGGCTTGTGGCGCACCGTGTTCCCCGCCGACGCGACAGAAAACGAAGCCAAGACGCTGAGCGACACGGACGTCCACGCACGGATGCAGAAGTTCTTCCCGCTGCCGCACGCGCACGATATCGTGCATCGCAATCTCTACTCGATCCATCAGCGGGTCGCCGCGACCTTCGCTAAGGGCCGCGTGCTGCTGGCGGGCGACAGCGCCCACGTCAACAATTCGATCGGCGGCATGGGCCTCAACGGCGGCCTGCAGGATGCGGCAAACGCCTGCGAGAAATTGGTCGAGTTAATCCTGAACCGCAACCCGCACGACTTGCTCGCGCTTTACGATAAACAGCGCCGGATCGTGACAACGGAGTTCGTGCAGGCGCAGACCATCGCCAACAAGAAGCGGCTCGAGGCGCGCGATGCCGAAACGCGCAAACACAACTTCGAGGAATTGAGCGCGAGCGCCAGCGACCCCGTCAAGGCGCGCGAGTTCCTGCTCAAAACGGCGATGATCTCGATGCAGCAGCGTGCGGCCTCGATCAAACTGGAGACCGTCTAATGCCCGCATCCGCCGCCAAGCCAAGAGCCAAGCCTTTCCTCGCGCTCGCGCAGGCCTTCCGCGACGGTAACGATAGCCCGAGCTTGCTGCTCGAACGCTGCCTGGCCGATATCGATGCCCTCGAGGCGGGCCTCGAAGTCTTCACCGCCATCGACCGCCCCGGCGCCATGAAGGCCGCCGATGCCTCGTCGAAGCGCTGGCGCGAAGGTAAGCCGCTCTCGGCCATCGACGGCATGCCGATGGGCGTCAAGGACGTGATCGAAACGCGGGACATGCCCACGCAGATGGGTTCGCCACTGTTTGCCGGGCACAACACCCACTACGACAGCGCGTCCGTCCGCGCGCTGCGCGAGGCCGGTGCGGTGATCGTTGGCAAGACCGTCACGACTGAATTCGCTGCGACCGAACCTGGCCCGACGCGCAATCCCTGGGATACGACGCGCACGCCGGGTGGCTCGTCGTCCGGCTCCGCTGCCGGCACCGCCGCCGGCTTTTTCTGCGCCGCGCTCGGCACGCAAGTGGTCGGCTCGATCCTACGGCCGGCGAGCTATTGCGGCGTGTTCGGCATGAAGCCCACGATCGGCGCCATCAATCGCGGTGGCAGCATGGATCACATGAGCCAGAGCGCGCAGGGCGTGTTGGCGGCGACCATGGCCGACGGCTGGGCGGTGCTGCGCGCCATCGCCGATCGTGCGGGCGGCGATGCCGGATCGCCCGGCCTCTTTGGTCCGCAGTCGATGCCTGCGGCCAAGCCGCCGAAGGCGCTCGCCTTCATCGAAACGCCCGGCTGGGGTGAAACCGGCGACGCCGCCAAGGCAGCCTTCGAGGGCGCAATGAAGCGTCTGCGCGATGCCGGCGTGGCGATCAAGACGCGGCGCGATACGCCCGCCATCGAGGCCGCCGAGATCGCGTTGCAGCGCGCGATGATTCTCACGCGCAAGATCAACGCCTGGGAGTCGCGCTGGCCGCTCAACACGTTCAGCGATCGTGACGCCACGAAACTGAGCAAGACCATGCGCGACCGCCTCGTGGAAGCCGAAGCGATGACGCTGGAGGAATACCGCGGCCACATCGCCGAGCGCGAAAAGGTGCGGGAAGTCTATGCAAAGCTCGCTGCCGTCGCAGAAGGTATCGTTACCTTGTCCGCCCCTGCCGAAGCCCCCGTCGGGATCGCCGCGACCGGCAATCCGATCTACGTGGTGCCCGGCTCGCTGCTCGGCGTCCCCGCCCTGTCGCTGCCCGTACTCGCCTGCAACAACCTTCCACTGGGCCTGCAAGTCCTGGGCTTCCAGCACAAGGACGGAGAGCTGATAGCGACGGCGGCCGCGATTGAAGGTATCGTGGGGGCAGGATCAGCCGTGCGGGCGTAGATCGTAGGGTGCAATAGCCCACTTGGGCGTATTGCACCGTTCCACGCGCAACGCGGTGCAATACGCGCTACCGCGCTATTGCACCCTACGGACGGCCAAGCGATTTCAAAGGAGGAGGCACATGCCAGTCAACAAAGCCCACGACGAGTTCTACACACTCGATCTCAAGACCGGCTGGGAAGTCCCCACCGGCTATCCCTCGGGCATTCAGCAGAAGATCATTTCGGGCGGCCTCGACGAGAAGAACAAGCGCGGCACGCGCACGCGGCTGTTGCGCTTCGAGCCCGGCGTCTACACGACCGAGCCGTTCGTGCACGAGTACTGGGAGGAAGTGTTCCTGGTCTCGGGCGATCTCACCGTCGGCAACGACAAGCAGGGCAACGGCGGCACCGGCTACCCGCCCTTCACCTATGCCTGCCGCCCGCCCGGCGCCTGGCACGGCCCGTTCCGCTCGGAGAAGGGCTGCATCCTGCTCGAGATGCACTACTTCGATCCGGTTTAGGCCGGCTTCGGTAAGAAGCTTGCGGTGGCCGATCACACCGCCGCGATCGCCTCGACCTCGACCAGGAAGTTCGGATTGGCCAATCCGCGCAGCACGCACAACGTGCTCGCCGGTGGCTTGTCGCCGAAATACGTCGAGAGAATGCCGCGTGCCTTGGCCACGTCGTGCGGGTTGACGATGTAGATCGTGACCTTCGTCACGTCCGCAAATGTCGCCCCGCCGCCCGCCAGCGCCTTCTCCAGGTTGTCCATCACCATTGCGGCCTGCGCGTTGAAATCATCCGGCGGGATAACGTTGCCGCTCGCATCAGCCGCGACCTGCCCGGCACAGAACACGAGCCGCTGGGCCGCATCCGCCGTCACGACATGTGAATAGTTCGAAAACGGCTTGTGGACGCCGGGCGGGTTCGTTCGGGTGAGCTTGGCCATGACGGTTACCTCCAGTCGGGTCGGCTTGCCAATCGAGAAGACATCGGAGCACACCCCGCAGCGCCCCCGCAATACATCCCCCAAGCATTGGTCCACTACCTCACCGCATACACTGTCAGTAGCGTTTGGACTTGTCTGGTTTTGATAGCACACGACTTGGCCGCTTCGGCGGGTTCGGATGATCATCGGCGGAAGCAGGGGACGCCGATGATGTCGAGAGAGGCGCGAGCCGTCAGGCGGCGCACCTCTTGGCTTTGCGGCATGGCAGCTCC
>CAMDPA010000223.1 GCA_945903565.1 Devosia equisanguinis
ACGCAGATCGAGAAGGGCACCGATACGCCGATCGTGCATACGATCGAGCTGCTCGACTGGGCCTATGGCGGGCCGGTGCCGCGCGGGCTGGAAGCCTTCAAGGAGTTCGTCACGGACGTGCCTCTGCCCAATCCGGATGCGCTCAAGAAGCCCGAGGATTTCGTCGTCCGATGATCGACCGCCGCACCGATACTGGACCGTTCGATATCGTCGGCGACGTGCATGGCTGCGCCGACGAGCTGATCGAGCTGATGGGCCGGCTGGGCTATGGCGTCGAGGTGACGGGCGTGGGCGAAGCTCGCCGCGCTTCCGTGGAGGCGCCGAAGGGCCGCCGTCTGATCTTCGTCGGCGATCTCGTCGATCGCGGGCCGGCGTCGCCCGATGCATTGCGGATCGCGATGGGCATGGTGGAGCGCGGCCAGGCGCTGTGCGTGCCGGGCAACCACGACGCGCGGTTCCTGCGCTGGCTGCAAGGCCGCAACCCGAAGCTGACGCACGGGCTCGATCTGACGGTCGCGCAGATGATGCTGGAGCCGCCGGAATTCCACGCCGATGTGCGCGCGTTCATCGAGGCGCTGCCGGTGCATTTGTGGCTCGACGGCGGCGGGCTTGCGGTTGCGCACGCGGGCGTCAAATCCGAGATGATCGGGCTTGCCTCGAACGACGTGCGCCAGTTCTGCCTGTACGGCGATACCGACGGCGTCGATGCCGATGGACTGCCGATCCGCTATCACTGGGCGGCAGGCTATCGCGGCACGGAGGCGATCGTTTATGGCCATACGCCGGTCGCGGAAGCGGGATGGGTCAACAACACGCTGTGCATCGACACGGGCTGTTGTTTCGGCGGCCGGCTGACCGCCTTGCGCTGGCCCGAGCGCGAGATCGTCAGTGTGCCCGCACGCGACGGCTACGCGGCCCGGCGGCGCGCGTTCGGTCATCCGCCGGTGCGGCCGGTGGGGTGATGCCGTAGTGCGGTGGGTATCAAAAAATAACGACCGTCATCTTCGACCGAAATGAGCCGGAGGCGAATGAGCGTCGGAGACCCAGCATGAGAATCGGGCGAAGCCCACATTGTCATTTGAAATAGAATATCGCGCCTTCGGCACTTCTTTCGCTGGGTCCCCGACTGCGCTCGCGAAGGCTCGCGTGTCGAGGATGACGAGTCGCGGATCAATATCCGAGCGCGCAGCCGTCCTTGCGGTGATCGGAGGCGCCGACGAGGACGCCGCGGTCGCGATCGATGGCGACGATCTGGCCGCCGCCCCATGGTTCGGCGCGGCGTTCGATGCGGTGGCCGAGCGCGGTCATGCTCTCGCGCACCGCCGGTGGCACGCCGTCCTCGACGCCGACGATGCCGCCTTCGACGAAGGCGCGCGGGAAGTCGAGCGCTTGCTGCGGGTCCATGCCGTAGTCGACCATGTTTGAGACGACGAACACGTGGCCCATCGGCTGGAACGCGGCGCCCATCACGCCGAAGGAGAGGTAGGGGTGGCCGTTCTTCAGCGCCATCGCGGGCACCAGGGTATGCATTGGCCGCTTGCCGGGGGCGATGACGTTGGGGTGTCCGGGCTCGAGCGTGAAGCCGATACCGCGGCAATGAAAATTGATGCCGGTCTTCTCCGTGACGATGCCGCAACCCCACTGCGCGAACAGCGAGTTGATGAACGATACCGCGAGGCCGTCGCTGTCGACCACCGTCAGATAGACCGTATCGGAGCCGGCCGGTTTGGGCAGCGGTCCCAGGTCCGGCGTGCGGCGTTTGCGATCGATGCGGGCTACGAGCGCATCGATGGTGGTGTCGTCGAGCATGTGCGCGACCGGGACATCGGCCATATCGGGATCGGCCACGAACGCATCGCGCATACCGTAGGCGAGACGGGCGGCCTCCATCAGCACGTGAAACCGTTCGACGCCGAGCGGATCGTCGCCAAGGCGGCCCAGACGGGCGAGCATCTTAAGCATGATCAGCGCGACGATGCCCTGGTTGCTCGGCGGGAGTTCGTAAACGTCGAGATCGCCATAGCGGGCCGAGATCGGCTCGACCCAAGTCGCGCGCTGCGACGCGAAATCGGCGAGTGTATGTAGACCACCAGCTTCACGCAGCGTTTCGACCATGTCCTCGGCGATTTCGCCCATGTAGAAAGCATCGCGGCCACCGTGTGCAATGGCCCGTAGAGTGCGGGCGAGTGCGGGGCTGCGCATCACCTCGCCCGTGCGCGGCGCGCGGCCGTTAACCAGCAGATGGCGGCGTGCGCCGGGGTGCAACGAGAGCTTCGGCACGCCGTTCGCCCAGTCGCTCGCAACGCGCGGCGCGACCACCCAGCCGTCCTCCGCCAGCGCAATCGCCGGCTCGAGCAGCGTTGCCAACGGAAGCCGGCCATGCTCCCTATTGAGCAGCGCCCAGCCATCGACCGCACACGGTACGGTGACGGCATGCGCCGTGGTCGGAGCAATCGTGCGGATCTGGCGGTCGGCGTACCAGGCTTGCGTTGCGGCGGCGGGTGCGCGCCCCGATGCACTGAGCGCAATCGGTTTGCCGCCGGGCTTGCACAACAGCGCGAAGCAATCGCCGCCGATGCCGGTCATGTGCGGCTCGACCACGCCGAGCACGGCAACGGCGGCAATCGCGGCATCGACCGCATTGCCACCGCGCTTCAAGGTCTCGATCGCGGTGAGGCTCGCGAGCGGATGCGACGTCGCGCACATTGCGTGACGCGCATAGACCGGCGAGCGGCCCGGCAGATGAAAGTTGCGCAACTAAGCCGCCTCGTCGAACTCGAGCTTGAGGCCGTGCTTTTCGGCAAGCTCATCGATGGCCTTCTTGGCGGTCGCGGCGTCGAGCGCTTCGAACGGCGGGCGAAGTTCAGCCCACTGCTCGTCGTCGCGGTAGTGCGCCACCAGCGCCTTCAACAGCGGAATTACGGGATAGGCCTGGATGGCGTGGCGCAGCGCGGAGATCTTGTCCTGCTGGGCGTCGGCGCCGGGCTTCTCCCAGCTGTCGAACAGCGCGCGCATGGGCCCCGGCGCGACGTTGGCAGTGGCGGAGATCGTACCGGCGGCACCGGCGCGCAGGCCTTGCAGCAAGTGCAGCTCCGAGCCGGGGAAGAACTCGAGTGACGGATAAGATTCCATCACGGCCTTCATGTTGGACCAGTCGCCGGACGAATCCTTCATACCCTTGATGGTCTTGGGGAACTCCTTCAAGAGCCGCCCGATCAAGCCGTGGGGGATGCCGACCTGGGCCACCGGCGGGATGTGGTAGAGATAGACGCCGAGCTTGTCGTCCGCGATCTCCTCGATCACCTCCGAGAAGAAGCGGAACAGGCCTTCCTCGCTGGGGTTCTTGTAGTAAAATGGCGGCAGCATCAGCACGCCCTTGCAGCCGGCCTCCACCGCGTGCTCAGTGAGAATGATCGCATCCGTGACCGAGCAAGCGCCGGTGCCGGGCATCAGCATCGCGGGATCGATGCCGCCGTCGATCAGCGCCTCGAGCAGCTCGAGCCGCTCGTCGAGGCCGAGCGAGTTGGCTTCCGATGTCGTGCCGAATGGAGCGAGGGCGGTGCAGCCCTCCTCGATCAGCCAGTGGGCGTGGTCGATGAAGCGGTCGGCGTCGGGCGATCCATCGGCGCCGAACGGCGTCAATACCGGAGCGATCACGCCGCTGAAGTTGCGTTCCTTCGTCATGGGCTTGTCCTTTGCTGTGTGTCGAATGTCGGAGATGGATCGAAGGGCTCGCACGGCCCGCTGGCGGGCTCGCGAAGTTCAGTGCCGGGCGGCAGTGAATCGATCGTCGCTCGATCTATCGCCTGCGCCTCAAGGCATGGGGATGTCGGGCTGCTTCACTGGCACGTGATAGCCGCGTTGCACGGCGGGCCGGGCGGCGACCGCGCGGTACCAGCGTATGACGTTGGGATAGTCCTTGAGCTCGCCGATGTGCCAGTCGTAGCGCGAGACCCAGGGCCAGATCGCAACGTCCGCGATCGTGTAGTCCTTGCCGGCAACGTACTCGTGGACCGCGAGCTGCTTGTCGAGAACGCCGTAGAGGCGCTTGACCTCCGCGGCATAGCGCTCCTCGGCGTAAGGCGCCTTGCCGCGATTGTATTTCAGGAAGTGGTGGGCTTGGCCGAACATCGGGCCAACGCCGCCCATCTGCCACATCAGCCATTCGATCGCCCGCCAGCGCGCCTCGCCGTCGCGCGCGAGCAGCTTGCCGGTCTTGTCGGCGAGATAGATGAGGATGGCGCCGGATTCAAACAGCGACAAGCCGTTGTCGCGATCGACGATCGCGGGAATGCGGTTGTTGGGGCTGATCTTCAGGAACTCGGGCTTGAACTGCTCGTCCTTGCCGATGTCGATGGAGTGGGCCGTGTACGGAAGCCCGATCTCTTCCAGCATGATCGAGGCTTTGCGGCCGTTGGGCGTGGTCCAGGTGTAGAGGTCGATCATGGCGTGCCTCGAAGAGGAGTAGCTTGAAAAATGCGGCGCGCGATAGGACAACGCTGCCATTGTGCAGTGCGAAGCTTAGACGAACGCGCAATGCTGCGCCACCCGCGAAGTCGTTGGCAGGGCGTCAAAAGGCCGTTGGCCTTTGGGTGCTAAAGCGGCATGACGAGACACGTGGTGGTCGCGTGGGCCAGCAGCTTGCCGCCGCTATCGACTAGGCCGCCTTCCGCGGTGCCGATCCTGCGGCCTACGGTCAGAATGTTGCCTTCGGCGCGAACCAGCCCTGTCGCCGCGGTGATCGCCCTGACCAGGCTGACCTTGAACTCCAGCGTCGTGTAGCCGGTGCCTTGCGGCAAGGTCGACTGCACCGCGCAGGCCATGCAGCTATCGAGCAACGTCGCGGCATAGCCGCCGTGAACGCTGCCGATCGGATTGTAGTGATCGTCCGCCGGCACGCCTGCGAACACGGCGCGGCCATGCTCCACCTCGATCAGATCGAAACCGAGCAGGCGCGAGATCGGCGGGCCCGGCAGGTGGCCATCTCGAATGGCGGACAAGAACTCGAGGCCGCTCATCGCTTTGACCTGCTCGAGCGGCGTCACGCCCCATGTGCGCGTCGTCGTGCGCGTCGGATCGGTGGCCATGCTCAGGCATCCTCCTTCGCGCTGCCGTTGCGGGCGGCCCGGGCAAATTCCAGCGGCAGCGCCGTGGTGTACTTGATCTCCTCCATGGCGAAGGCCGATGACACCTTGGCGATGTCGATCTCCTTAATGAGCTTTTTGTAAAAGGCATCGTAGGCGGCGATGTCGGGCACCACGACCCGCAACAGGTAGTCGATCTCGCCGGACATGCGGTAAAGCTCGACGACCTCGGGAAACTTGAACGCAGCGGCGTGGAACTTCTCCAGCCAGTCGTAGCTGTGATGGTCGGTCTTGATCGAGACGAACACGGTCACGCCGCAGTTGACCTTGGCGGGATCGAGCAGCGCGACGCGCCGCCTTATGATGCCCGCTTCCTCCAGTTTCTGGATGCGCCGCCAGCACGGCGTGGTGGAGAGCCCGACCTCCTTGCCGATGTCGGCGACGGGCCGGGTTGCATCATCCTGCATGATTTTCAGGATCTTGAGGTCCATCTCGTCGAGCATGATGCCGAGACTCCTAGAAAACTGTTCCGCAATGTGCCGTCCGACGCGCAGTGGATTTGCTCATACCCTAGGCGTTAGATGGAAACGAGTATTTTTTTCCATCTGCGACGACCTGGTGGCTTTATTTCGCAATAGGTTTGCTCCATATTATTAGGCGAAAGAGGCTCACTTCCACCGCTGCGCGGCTGTCTCCCTTTTCCGGGGGTGGTCTTGGTCGCGCCGAAAGCAGGGTTATGCAACGGATCGCTCAACTTTCGCCGGCCCTGGCCGTAACGGGTGCGCTTGTGCCCGCGGACTTCGCCGAAATTGCCCGTCTGGGCTTCAAGTCGGTCATCAACAATCGCGTCGATGGCGAGGAGCCGGGTCAGCTTTCCTCGCGCGAAGAGATCGAGTTGGCGCGGCTTGTGGGGCTCGAGTATCTCTATTTGCCGGCCGCCAAGCATGAGGTTCTGGACGACCACGTGGTACTGCCGCTGGCCGATGCCCTGGCAACGATGCCGGGTCCGATCATGCTGCACTGCCGCTCCGGCTTGCGCTCGACCATCATGTGGACCGCGATCCGCATCGACGAAGGCGCGACGGTGGACGAGATGATCGTGGCAGCCAAGGTCGCAGGACAGGATCTGTCTGCCCTGCGCGACGAGCTGGCGGAACGTGCCGAGCAGTCGCCGGGGAGCCGCGCGACGGCGGATTGCGCCGGCTGCCAGGTGGCGGCCTGAGCGCTGCGCGCTTGTTGCGACCGGCTTGCCAAATGCCCGCGCGCGGCGTCTATGTCGCGTTATGACATCAGACAGACTGACTGCAAACGCCCGCTCCGCCGGCACATTGGCGGCCCTCGATCTCGACCTTGCCGCCATTCTGGCGCGCATGCGGACCGGCCTCAATCCGGCGCCCTCCGATCTCATCTTCGACGGCGCGCTCGGTGAGGCACTGAGCGAGGCGGACGTCACGCTGCGGCCCGAGCTGCACGAAGACTTCATGATCGGCCGGCCGCTGCGGCGCGCGGCGGTGCTGGTGCCGATCGTGGCGCGCGACGTGCCGACACTGTTGCTCACCCAGCGCACAGAGCACCTGCCAAGCCATGCCGGACAGGTCGCGTTCCCCGGTGGTAAGCTCGAGCCGGACGATGCCGACGCGGTGGCCGCCGCGCTGCGCGAGGCGCACGAGGAAATCGGCCTGGCGGCACGCTTCATCGAGCCGATCGGATTTCTCGATGCATTGCGCACCCACACGGGCTTTCACGTCGATCCGGTGGTTGCCATCGTCCAGCCCGGCTTCGAGCTGGCGCTGGACAAAAGCGAGGTGGCGGATGCCTTCGAGGTGCCGTTGGGCTTCCTGATGCACGTGGCCAACCATCAACTTCAATCACGCGTGAGGGACGGCAAGCAGCGGCGATTTTATGCTATGCCTTATCAGGGCCGCAACATCTGGGGCGCAACGGCCTCCATGATCAAGAATATGCAGCTGAGGCTGTTTCCGGCATGATCCGCATCGTTATTGAAAACCTGCTGCTGTTCCTCGCGCCGACCTTGCTCTATCTCGGCTATATCTGGCTCACGAGCGATCAAACGACGACCGGGCGGGGCATGATGGACGAGGCGCCGTTCGTCTGGCTGGCAATGGCCGGGGCGGCACTGGTGCTGGCGACGCTCGTGCTGTTCAACAACACCAAGGGCGGCAATCCCGATCAGGGCTACGAGCCGCCGACGGTGAAGGATGGCAAGCTCATTCCCGGCCACCGGCAATAAACGGCATCGTGCAAGGACCAAGCCCGATGCATCCCAGTGACAAGCCCGCCGACGCCGCGCTGCCTGATCTTGCGGGCGCGCCGTGGCTCAGCGCGGCCTCGACGCAGCGCGTGATGGCGGCGATCGCGGCGGGTGGATTCGAGGCGCGCGCAGTTGGCGGTGTGGTGCGCAACGCGCTGTTCGGGCTGCCCGTCACCGACATCGATATCGCGACTACTGCTACACCCGGCGACGTAGTGCGATTGGCGCGCTACGCCGGGTTCGAAGTGGTAGAAACCGGTTTAAAACATGGTACTTTGACCGTCATCGTCGACAAGCATCCGTTCGAGGTGACGACGTTGCGGCGCGACGTGGAAACCCATGGCCGGCATGCCACCGTCGCGTTCACCGACGACTGGGCCGAGGACGCGCGCCGTCGCGACTTCACCATGAATGCACTTTATTGCGACGCGGCCGGAAGGTTGCACGATCCACTCGGCGGGATTGGCGATTTGCGGGCGCGGCGCGTTCGCTTCATCGGCGAAGCGGCGGAGCGCATCCGCGAGGATTACTTGCGCATTCTGCGCTTCTTCCGGTTCACCGCCCAGTATGCCGATGGCGCGTACGACGCCGCGGGGCTGCTTGCCTGCACACGGGAACGGGGTGGGCTGGCGCAGCTGTCGGCGGAGCGCGTGCGTCAGGAGCTCGTACGTCTGCTGGTGGCGCCGGGCGCGCTGGCGGCCGTCGAGACGATGCGGGAGCACGGCATTCTCGCCGACGTGTTGCCGGCAGCGCCGCGTCCGGGATTGCTCGCGCGGGTGATCGAAATCGATCGCGGTCATGGCTTGCCTGCTGATGCCATGGTGCGGCTGGCGGCGCTTGGTGTCGAACTTCTCGAGGATGCGGTGCGGCTCGCGGAGGGGCTGCGTTTGTCGCGCGAGGAACGCGGCGGTCTGCTGCTTGGATCGAGCGACGAGGCGCGCTTTGCCGAACCACCGGGGGAACGCGATGCCAAGGTGCTGCTCTATTGTCATGGAGCGGACGACTATCGCGCGCTGCTGGTCCAGGCGTGGGCGAGGTCGTTGAGCGCAAGCGTGCGAGACCCGCGCTGGTCGGAGGCGCTCACCTTACCCGACCGCTGGCAGCCGCCGAAGCTGCCGGTGAAGGGCGCGGACGTGATGGCGCGCGGCATTCCAGCGGGCCCCAAGGTGGGCGAAGCGCTGCGGATGCTCGAGGCGTGGTGGATCGAGCAGGATTTCGTGCCGGACCGCGAGGCGCTGCTGGCGCGGCTCTAGCGTCGTTCGGTGCGCTTCACCTATCTGGATTGCGGGTCTACGATAGCGCCAACCAAAGTCCGATCTTGCCGAGGTGCGCCCATGTCCCTG
>CAMDPA010000224.1 GCA_945903565.1 Devosia equisanguinis
CTGCCGCCCACGGGAGACGACGCACAGTCGAAGATCGCGAAGCTGGGCGACCAGAGCGAGCAGGCGGCCAAGGGTGACAACACCGATCCGTCAGGCATGCGGCTGCTGGCGCGTGATCTCGCCCGGTTGCTCGACGAGCCGGGCGAGCAGATCAACGATACGTTGGCCAAGCGTGTGATCGGCGCGTTGACCGGCTCGGTCATCGACAACCTGCGAAGCGTCTCGGGGCAGGATGTCTACGCGACGATTGCCGACCTTCAGGCAGAGCTCAAGAAGAGGCCGTTGCCAAAAGTACGGATCGACGAGTTGCTCGGTGCAATACATGGCATGCTTGCCAACGCCAGGGTCGTCGTTCAGCCCGCCCCGATGAAGCAGGTGTTGAAAGAGTTGCGCAGTGCTCGTCTGTACAACGAGCTGTCACAGCTCGCCGACCGCTTCGCGACGCGCGATCCCAGGGTGTTCTGTGCTGTCGCGGTGAGCTACGCGCAAGGTCTTGTCGACAGCGGGCGTCTCATCGCTGCGCTCGAGATCCTGAACTCAGCGCTCGACACCGGCGAGATGACCACGGAAGAAGCCGCCGAAGCGCAAGGCTTGCGCGGGCGCGTTCACAAGCAGGTCTACGTCAATTATGTGAAGACCTCGAGCGACGCGGTGGCGCTCAGATCGGTCTACGGCACGCACCTCGTGAGTGCCATCGACTGCTACATGAGCCAGTACGATCCCGCCAAACCCGGCGATGAATACTGGCATGGCATCAACTATATCGCACTGCTCCATCGGGCCAAGCAGGATCGCATCGAGATCAAGGATGCCGCCGATGCGAACGAACTCGCCCGCAACATGATCGCGGCCCTCGAGCCGAAGGCGGCTACAGAGAACGACGCGTGGGTTCTGGCGACGATCGGCGAGGCCTACCTGACGCTCGGTAACTACGACAAGGCCGCGGAGTACCTGGCGCTCTATGCGAAGCACACCAAGGTCGATGCGTTCGCCCTCAACGGCACGATCCGCCAGCTCGAGCAGGTCTGGCGCCTCACTGCCGAGCCCAATGGCCCCGGCGCAATCGTGACCGGCCTCAAGGCCGCGCTCGCCGATATGGAGGGTGGAACGATCAGATTGTCGGCGCAGGAGCGGCGTGCGCTGATCGCGGCTCCCGTCGATGCAAAATTCGAGCATCAAATGGTGTTCGAGGCCAAGGTTGCTGGTGGACGGGCGATCAACTTCTACACGCTGAAGCGCATCGTCCAGTGCGGTACGGCCGTGACTGCGATCCAGAAACGCACCGGCAATCTCAGGACAACAGTTGGAACAGGCTTCCTCGTCAAGGGCTCGGACTTCGGTTTCAACGACGACAAGAGCTACGTCCTCACCAATGCGCATGTCGTCTGGGATCAGACACAGGGAGGCTTTGAGACGCATGCGATCATGCCGGGCCAGGCGGCGATCATATTCGAGAACGATGTGATCGATGGCAAGGAGGTCGTCTACGAGTGCGAGGTGGTCTGGCAATCCCCGTCGAGCCGGCACGACGCGACGTTGCTCGCCTTGAAAACGAAGGTCACCAACGTGACGGCGCTCGAGATCGCGCTCGGCAACACGCCACTGATCGTCGCGAGTGGACCGGCAGGTGGTTCCGGCGGCGGCACCCCCGGCACCAGGCTCGCCGTGCTCGGCCATCCCGGCGGTGGCAGCCTCGCGGTGTCGACACTCGGCTCGCTCGACGAGACCCAGGCGACGCTGGTCGACAAGGGGCCACGCGGCAATGAAGCGGACCCGGTCTTCCTGCACTATGAGACACCGACCGAGCCGGGCAACTCCGGCAGTCCGGTGTTCGAGACGGAAAGCTGGAAGGTCGTCGCCTTGCATCACGCGGGGTTCGTCGGTGAGGGCATGAATAAGCTCGGCGGCAAGCAGGGCAAGAACCTCGCCAACGAGGGCATCCATATCGAATCGATCCTGAAGGCGGCACGGGAGGCCGCCCTCGAGCTGGCCCGCAAGGTTGCGGCTGAGCAGAAGCGTTCGCGGCCACGGTGGTTGGGCGGCCGCTCCTGACGGCCCACGCTCGGCCGGCGCCGGGCACCGACACGGCCGGACAGCGCGTGACAGGAGGCGGGGATGGCCGAGGCGGAGACGACGGGTAAGCTCAGGGTGTTCCTCTCCTACTCGCGCAAGAACAGCGCGTTCGTGGAGGAGCTGGCGATCGCCCTCGAGACGTTCGGGTTCGATGTCAGGATCGACAAGCGCAGCATCGAACCGGGGGAGCCGTGGGAGGCGCGCCTCGAGCGGCTGCTGCAGGAATCGGACACCGTCGTGTTCGTGATCTCGCCGGAGTTCGTCGCCTCCGAGCGCTGCGTGTGGGAGATCAACAAGGCTGCCGGCATGGGCAAACGGCTGATGCCGGTGATCCAGCAGTTCGTGCCGGAGACCCAGGTGCCCGAGCGGTTGCGCCGGCTCAACTACACCTACTTCGCGGGCGACGGGCATTCGTTCGCCAAGGGGCTCGCGGGCCTGACCAAGGCGCTCAACACGGACCTTGAATGGATCCGTGAGCACACCCGCATCGCCGATCTCGCCGAGCGCTGGCGCGCGCGCAACCGCAGCGAGGCGCTGTTGCTGCGTGGCGAGGACATCGTGACGGCAAAACGGTGGGCCGCCAAGCAGCAACCCAAGGACGCGCCGAAGCCGACTCTGCTGCAGACCGAATTCATCGGCGCCAGCGAAAAGGTTGAGCACGAACAGATTGCGCAACAGCAGAAGGACGAGATCGAGCGGAAGGACGCGGAGCTGGCCCGCGTGAAGGCCGAGAGCGCGGCAAAGGCCGCTCAACTGGAGGCCGCTCGCGCCAAGGCCGATCAGCGGCGGCAGCGAATGCAGTACATCGTGCTGGCGCTCGTTGCCTCGACGGCCGGAGGCGGCATTGTCGGCTGGCAGACTCTGCAAAATCAGAGGGTGCAGAACGAGGCCGATCGCCGCACGCGCGATGCCGAGTCGAGAGCCAAGCTGGCTGAGGAGCAGCTCAGCCGCATTCGTGTGACGGCCGAGCTGAGCGCGCAGCAGAAGAGTGCGGAGAGGTCTGCGCCAAGAGAGACGGTCGAGACCGCGACGGTGGGCCCCTCGACGTCTTCGCCGCCGTCGCCTCCGAGCGACGCCGGCGGCGCCGGCGGCGTCCAGCTCGAGACGATCTCCGGCCCGGCGGGGGCGCCTCCCGTATCCAAAGACGCCGTCGAGATGATCGTTACCTTCGAGACAGGCGGCCATGCCACTTACGAGCGCCTGGGTGGCAAGCCTCGATGGCCCGGGGGGCAGTCGGGCGTGGTGATCGGGGCTGGTTATGATCTGGGCTATGTCAACGCGGCCCAGTTCAAGGCGGATTGGAGTAGCAAGTTGCCGGCGGACGCATTTGCGCGGCTCGAAAACGTCATCGGCCAGCGCGGCACGGCGGCCCAGTCGCTCATCGAGGGGCTCGGCGACATCGCCGTTCCCTGGGATACCGCCATCGACGTGTTCCAGAATCGCACGCTGCCGCAGTTCGCTGCGCAGGTGGCGCGCAGTCTGCCGAACGCCCGTCTGCTGCCGCCGGACAGCTACGGCGCTCTCGTCTCGCTCGTCTATAATCGCGGACCGAACTTCAATCGCGACGGCGACAGGTTCGCCGAGATGCGCAGCATTCGAGCCATGATGGAGCGGAAGGAATTCGATAAGATCCCAGCCGAGATCCGCTCCATGAAGCGTATCTGGCCCGACGTTCCGAGCCTCCAGAGCCGCCGCGAGGCCGAGGCGCTGTTGTTCGCGAAGGGGCTGGACGCGACAGGCGGTGCTCCGATCACTGTGAGGTAATGCGGTGAAATCCACAATGTAAAGACAGCCCACGCCCGCGCGATCGAAGGCAAGGCCGCTCCCGATTGAATTTCTGCCGAATGATATGTCAGCTATCATCAGGTTGTTTAATGGCTCCGAATGGTCAGCTGCTTTTACGGTTTTAAAAAATACCTTTCCGATCGACAGTAGGCCTGCGTCCGCATTGCTGCTTTCTCGCGCCCACGTTGGCCACTCCATGCCGGGAATGTGGCTGGCAGTTAGTCGGTCGGGGCAGATTTTGTGTTTTGTCAGATGCACTGCCCACGAGGCCCGGCTCGTTGCAAAAGACGCCTCTGGGTTAAGGGCGCGCGTGCATCCTGCCCCAAGATCACGCGTGCTTACCGCCCGGGTCCGGACATGCTGTGTCAGCTTCCAGCAAGCGCGTCCGCTTACCTCCCAATACGATGAGTGGCGGTCCGAGACCGCGATACGTGCTCAGGGTCAACCACAGAGATCAAGGTGCTTCGGATTTTGCGGTCGGTCAATCTCCGAAAGCTGACGGCCGTTGCGGCCAACGGGGCTCGGGACAAACTCTCTACTGCGTCCCCGGACGAACATTCCGACCGGTAGGTCGGAGTGCGAAGATCCGGGGTCTTTACCTCCATCAGAAGTGTGAAGATCCCGGATAGCCTCGCTCCACTCGGCTTCCGGGAACGCAGACTGATAGGAAAGCGGTTCTAAATTTGCGCGTATGGGGTAAAGCCCGTAGGTTGGGTCAAGCGGAGCATCGCGGAGCGCGACCCCACAATCCGCGTGGTGCCGAGAGGTGTTGGGTCGCGCCCAAAGGCTTGACCCAACCTACGACGTCGCGTGAGACGATTGGAGACGGCGGGTTGCGCGGGGGAGGGCGTAAGCTGGACTGGCGCGGCCACGGCGCTCGAAGATTTTCCACTCGCGACGAGCCGCGCTAACCTAACCTACGAGGTTGCGTGATTGGTGGCCAAGCGTCTCACGCCATCTGCTGGCGCACGGACGCTGCGATCGTCCGCCACTTCAGAGCGACCAGCGCCCAGACGATCAGCGCCAGCAGCGCCATGGTCGTGAACGTCGCTTGCAGGCCGATGCGGTCGGCGAGCGATCCCAGCGCCAGTGCGCCGATCGCCGGAAGCCCGCGGAAAATCAGGCTGTAGAGGCTCATCACCCGGCCGCGCATGCCGTCCGCCACCACCGACTGCGTGATCGTCTGGATGCTGGTCGACATCGTGTTGAGGCCGAATGCCGTTAGCCCCGCGAACACGAGGCCGAGATTCAAATCGTCGGTCGCGGCAAAGCCGAGCGTCGACAGGATCAGGATCAGCGCCCCCACGATCGCCCAGGTGCTGAGCCCCTCGATGCGCCCGCGCAGCGCGATCCACGTCGCGCTCACCATCGCGCCGACGCCCATGCTGGAGGCGAGCCAGCCCAGACCTTGCGCGCCCGCGCCGAACACCTTGCTGGCAAATCCGGGCAGCAACTCCTGCACCGGCCGCAATAGTACCGAAACGACGATCAACAGCAGGAACAGCGGCCAGATCGCGCCGTTATTGCGGGTATAACCGATGCTGTCGGCGATATCGATCAGCAGGCTTCGTTTCAACCGCGCGGGACGGTCGGGCGGCGTGATCCGCATCAGATAGAGCGACCCCAGCAGAACGACGCTGCCCACGATGTGCGCTAGAAACGTGCTGCCGACGTCCCATATGCCGATCATCAGCGCCGCGATGGCCGGACCGATGAAGCGGCTGGCCTGGAACAACGCCGAATCGAGCGCAATGGCCGGCGGGAAGTCCACGCGCGGCACGGTGCTCGCGAGTACGAGCTGGCGGGCAGCCGACGCGAACGGATGGATCACGCCGGTCACCAGCGACAGCGCGAACAGCAGCTCGATCGTCATCTGCCCGGCATACATCGCCACCGCCAGCGCCACCGCCTGCAGCAGCATCAGAACCTTGGTCAGCCGCAACAGCCGCATTGGATCGGCCGCACGATCGACCATCGCGCCGGCCAGCGGAGCGAGCACGATCATCGGGGCGAGATCGGCGGCAGCCACCGCCCCCACCCAGGCGTTGGAATGCGACAGCTCCCACGCGAGCCACGTCACCCCGACGCGCTGCATCCAGGAGGTGATGCTCTGCGGCATCCAGCCGGCTTCGAAAAGTGCGTAGTTGCGATGCCGCCACACGCGCAGAGCGGGCGGCAACGTCTTGGCCGGCGCTTCGACCGGTACGACGGGAGCAGCATCCAGCTTTTCCCGCAGCACAGGCGCGGCTGTCGTGGTCGCCGCCTTGGGGTCTGACTTGTGGCCAGATTTGTGAACTGACTGGGGGCCTGCCAATGCCTTGGCGCGCGGCGGTGGCGGGCGCTTTGACTTGCGGTTGTTGCGCTTCTTTCGCGCCATGACGGGGGCCTGAGTTCAGCGGCGTGCAACACGCTTACCGCGCGGCGCTTTCGACCGAGCCGTAGAGCGATTTGCCGTTGCCGTCCACGACCCAATCCACACGGGCGGCCGCCCCTTGCCGAGCGGCGCCCTCCCGAGCCGCGCGCTCCCAAGCCGCGGACTGGCGCGCGCCGTCACGTCCTCTTGACGGAGGCCGGGGGCCGGTGTCCAAGTGCGCCGATGAGCATCAGGATCGAGAGCACGGCAGTACCGCCTGCCGCCGTCCCGCGCAGCCCATGGGCGGCCATGGCACGCGGGTTGAAGCAACGCTGCCCAGCCTGCGGCGTCGGCCGGATCTACACCGCCTACCTGAAGGTGGCGCATGCCTGCCCGTCCTGCGGCACCGAGCTGCACCATCAGCGCGCGGACGACGCGCCGCCCTATTTCACGATGATCATCGTGGCGCACGTCGTCATCGGCGGCATGCTGGCGCTGGAGCGGGCCTACGCTCCCGATTCGCTGGTTCACATGATGATCTGGGTGCCGCTGACGATCGGCCTGTCGCTGTGGCTGTTGCCGATGGTCAAAGGCGCGCTGATCGCCCTGCAATGGGCGCTGCGGATGCACGGCTTCGGCGAAGGGCCAGATCCGGCCGCGCCTGAGCCAATTCCAAGCCGAGTTTCCACACACACCGGCATCGAGAGGGAACGATGAGCGACGCTGGCAGTGATTCCCAGGGCGGTGGCCCCCCAGGTTCTGGCCCCGAGGGCGGTGACAACAAGCAGGCGCAGGCCCTCAAGCCGCGCGATAGCTCGACGCTGATCATCGTCGACGCCAGCGCCGGTGAACCGCGCGTATTGATGGGCAAGCGGCGGCTCGATCAGGTGTTCATGCCGGGCAAATATGTGTTCCCGGGCGGTCGCGTCGACCCGGCGGACCGCGGCCTGGAAACCGTCGACGAACTGCACGAAAGCGACGCCGCCAAACTGCTGGTCGATATGCGCGACACACCCTCGCCAGGCCGCGCGCGCGCGATCGCATTGGCCGCCATCCGCGAGACGTTCGAGGAGGCCGGCATTCTCGTCGGCGCGAGCGGCACGCCGTCGAAGCCCGTCGAATCGGACTCCTGGCGCGACTTCTACGCGCAGGGCTACATGCCCAAGCTCAGCCAGCTCCGCTTCTTCGCCCGCGCCATCACGCCGCCTGGCCGCCCGCGCCGCTATGACAGCCGCTTCTTCTACGCCGACGTCTCCGCCATCGCGCTGCGTACCGAGGTCCGCGACGGCGAATTGTCGAGCCTCGACTGGTTCACCTTCGACGAGATGCGCGCCCTCGACCTGCCCGCCATCACCCGCGTGGTGCTGGAAGACCTGATCGACCGCCTGAAGCTCGACCTCGAAGGCGGGGCAGCCGCTGCAGCGGCGGCAGCCGTCCCGTTCTATCGCCACAAGAGCGGCGCCTCGCGGCGGCAACTCCTGACACTTCCCGTGACATGACAACCAGCACGCAAAACGCCGGTCTCTAGGGAACGCGGGCCAAATCAAGTGCGCTCCGTTCCGATTTCGCCGGTGGAGTTATGGCGCACTGCATATGGTGCCGGCACCCGCAAATCGGCTAAGCAGACTCCGTTGGAAGGCCAAGGAATGGTCTGCTTAGCTTCTTGGCTGAGCAGAGTTTTATCGCAAAACCGCATAGGACACTTTTGCGAACTCTGCTTAGCTTGCCTCCCGCCGCGGTGAATTTCCCGAATCGGCGGCTGCAATCGAGGACGACCAGGCTGCATGGAACACCTGACCCAAAGCGTGATCGAGTTCGTTCGCCAGAACCAAGCCTGGATGGGACCGATAACGTTCCTGCTGGCGTTCGGGGAAAGCCTGGCCTTCGTCTCGCTGGTGCTGCCGGCGACGGTGATCCTGGTCGCGATCGCCGGCATGCTGGGAGCGGGCGGCATCAGCATCACCAGCCTCGGCTGGGTCTGGTTCGCGGCCGGTCTGGGCGGGGCGCTCGGCTACTGGGTGTCGTATCTGATCGGCTGGTACTTCAAGGACGACGTGGACAAGATCTGGCCGTTCAGCACGCGCCCCGAAATGCTGAAGCAAGGCCGCGAATTTTTCGATAAATGGGGCACGCTCGGCGTGTTTTTCGGTCACTTCTTCGGTCCCGTCCGTGCCGTTGTTCCCGTCGTCGCGGGCACGATGGCGATGAAACAGATCCCGTTCCAGATCGCGAACATCTCATCGGCATTCATCTGGGCCGCCGGCGTGATCATCCTGCCTGTGCTCGGCGTGAAATTCTTCGTGAGCTGAGCGTTCGATTTGATAGTGTGGCGAGGCCTCCGATGAGTGCCTACATGATCAACAAGGTGTGCCATCTCGTCGGTCACGACGAGGCATTCCGCACGGCGCTCGATGCCGATCCCGCCGCAGCTCTGGCGGCCTTCGAACTCACGGAGGAGG
>CAMDPA010000225.1 GCA_945903565.1 Devosia equisanguinis
CGAGAACCTCGCGCGTGAAATCCTGGAGCTGCATACGCTCGGTGTCGGCGGCGGCTACACCCAATCGGACGTGACGAGTTTCGCGCGCATCATTACGGGGTGGACGGTCGCCGATCCCGAGATGGCGGCCCGCATGGGAGTTCAGCCGAGGCCGGACGTGGCGCCGGGACGCTTTATCTTCACGCCGCTCAGGCACGAGCCAGGGCCGCAAACCGTGCTTGGCAAGCGCTACGAGGATCGCGGGCAGGAAACCGGGGAAGCGGTGCTCGCCGATCTCGCGCGTCACCCCGCGACCGCCAAGCACATCGCTATGAAGTTTGCCCGCCATTTTGTCGGGCACACGCCACCGCCCGCGTTGATCGCGCGCCTGGCTGGTTCGTTTCGTAAGACGGATGGCGATCTGGCGGCGCTCGCCCGCACGCTTGTCGAGTCGCCGGAAGCGTGGAAGCCGCCGCCGCGTAAGGTCGTGCCGCCCTACGATTTCATGGTGTCGATGGTGCGCGCCTTCGGGTTCGATGTGAGCAAGCGCCTGCCGCTCATGCTGCGCATCCCGGCCGCGATTGGCCAGCCGCTATGGGCGCCACCTTCGCCGAAAGGCTGGCCCGACGACGATGACGCGTGGATGGGACCATCCGCGGTGCGCGAGCGGTTGCGGATTGCCGAACGCGCCGCACGCGAGATCGACCGCGGCCTCGATCCGCGCGTCGCCGCGACGAAACTGTTCGGCGATGCGATGTCGCGTGAGACGCAGCTTGCCATCGAGCGTGCTGAGGCGCGCGAGCAAGGCTTCGAGCTGCTTGTCATGAGCCCGGAATTCCTGAGGAGATGATGCCCAATGTCTGGCAGCAAGATATCCGGATGCAACGAAGCCATTGCGCTTTCCCGGCGTGGACTACTGGGCGGCGCGGCAAGCCTGTCGCTGTGGGGTTTCCTGCCCAAATCGGCATTCGCCGGCACGCGCGATCCCCGCTTACTGACCGTGATCCTGCGCGGCGGCCTTGACGGTCTCGCGCTCGCCTCGCCGGCCGGCGATCCCGATCTCGTGCGCCTGCGCGGACGCTCCGCGGTGACGGCTGCGGGCGAAGGCGCAGGGT
The DNA here is from genome assembly GCA_945903565.1 of Devosia equisanguinis. Taxonomy (GTDB): domain Bacteria; phylum Pseudomonadota; class Alphaproteobacteria; order Rhizobiales; family Hyphomicrobiaceae; genus CAMDPA01. The sequence goes on from CAMDPA010000225.1 coordinate 1,095, forward strand.
TGCCGCTCGACGGCTTCTTCGTGCTCAATCCGGCGATGCCGTTTCTGCACGGGCTCTATCAGCGCCGCGAAGCGCTGGTGGTTCACGCGGTGGCGACGCCCTATCGCGAGCGATCCCACTTCGATGGCCAGGACGTGCTGGAAAGCGGCCTTGCGGGAGTGGGGCGAGCCGATGATGGTTGGCTCAATCGCGCTCTTTCGAAATTGGAGACGTCGGGTAAGGCCAATCCACGCGCGCTGACGAACGCGCAGAAGGGCCTAGCGATGGGTGCCGTTGTGCCGCTGGTGATGCGGGGCAGTGCGCCCGTGATGTCATGGATTCCGCAGACGTTCGGCACCCCGCTGCGCGAGTCGACGATCGCGCGGCTGATGGATCTTTACGCGCAAACCGATCCCGCGCTCGCCAAGGCGTTCGCGGATGGCATCGCGCTCGACAAGGTGGCGCTGACCGATGCCGCGATGGCGGCGCCTCAACACGGCGCAGTTCCCCCACAAGGTGCCATGAAAGAGTTCGTCGAGACGGCGGAGGCCGCCGCGCGCTTTCTCGGCAGTGTGGATGGGCCGCGCATCGGCGTGCTCAGCTACAACGGCTGGGATACGCACGCCAATGAAGGTGTCCTCAAGGGCCAGCTCGCCAACCGCCTCGCCGGACTCGATGCCGCCATCAAGGCGTTCGCCGACAAGATCGGACCGGCGTGGAAGGATACGGTCGTCGTCGTCGTCACCGAGTTCGGCCGCACCGCGCGCATCAATGGCACTGACGGTACCGATCACGGCACCGCGACCTGCGCGTTGCTCGTCGGCGGCGCGGTGAAGGGCGGCCGCGTGATCGCCGACTGGCCAGGGTTGGCGGAGAGCGCGTTGCACCAGAACCGCGACCTGAAACCCACGCGCGACCTGCGCGCCGTATTGAAAGGCGTGCTGCGCGATCACCTCTCGATGTCCGATCGCGTGCTGGGGGAGACGGTATTCCCGGCGAGCGGCGGCGTTGCGACGCTGGATGGGTTAGTCGGGTAATCGGGTTGGTCGGGGTCAGACCCTGCGGGTCTGACCCCCTCTTATCTCCGAGCTCTCAAGAGAGGGTCAGACCCGTCCTGCCGGAGGCGGGCAAGCAACAAGGGTCAGACCCTGGTCCATACCGCACACCGACCAGATACAACCCGCCCGGCGGTGCGACGGGGCCGCACGCGGCGCGATCGCGGGCGTCCAGCGCGCGCCTGAAGTCCTGCGTCGTCCAGCGCCCATGTCCGACGTTCTTCAAGCTCCCCACGATCGAGCGCACCTGATTGTGCAGGAACGAGCGCGCGGCGGCGTGAACGTGGATCTCGTCGCCTTGGCGGATCACGTCGAGCCGGTCGAGCGTCTTGATCGGCGAGGCCGCCTGGCACGCCGCCGCGCGGAACGTCGTGAAATCGTGCGTGCCGATCAGCACTTGGGCGGCGTCGTGCATCGCCTCGGCATCGAGCCGCTTGGCGTGCCACCACACCCGGTTGCGATCGAGTGCGGGCGGCGCGCGGCGATCCAGGATGCGATAGAGGTAGGCGCGGCCGGTGGCGCTGAATCGCGCGTCGAAATCGGGCGGCGCGACGACGCATTCGAGCACCGCGATGCACTGCGCCTTCAAATGATGATTGAGCGCCTCGCGCAGCTTGAGCGGGTCCCAGTCGCGGGCCAGATCGAAATGGGCGACTTGACCGGTCGCGTGGACGCCGGCGTCGGTCCGTCCGGCACCGCGCACGGATGTCGCCTCATCTGCGAAGTGAGCGATCGCGTCGGTGATGGCGCCCTGCACGCTTTTTCCGTTGATCTGGGTCTGCCAGCCAACGAACGGCGTGCCGTCGTATTCCAGGGTGATGCGGTAGCGTGGCATGGAGTTAGGTTCTAGGGTTCAGGGATTAGGTTCTAGGGAAGGCGGGGCTTTGGCTTTATTCCCTATCCCCTAAAACCTGAAACCTAAAACCTCATCACGCATGTCCATCCCTCTCCTCAACGGCCTGGCCGCGATCGCGATGTGGGCGACGTTGGCGAGCCTGACGGCGCTCGCGGGCCCCATTCCGCCGTTCCAGATGGCGGCGATGACGTTCGCGGTTGGCACGCTGGCGGGAGTTGCGGGAACCTAGCTCAGCGGCACACCGATGGCCGCGATCGGGCGGCTGCCGCCGGCGGCGTTGGCGCTGGGTGTGGCCGGGTTGCTCGGCTATCACGTGCTCTACTTCTACGCCCTGCAGAACGCGCCGGCGATCGAAGCGAACATCATCAACTACCTGTGGCCGCTGCTGATCGTGGTGTTCTCCGGCCTGCTTCCACTCAGTGCCGGTGGACGGCGACTGGCGTGGTGGCATGTTGCGGGCGCGGGGCTGGGCTTTGCGGGCGCGCTGCTGGCGCTGCTGTCGCCGGGTGCTTCGGCGGGAACCGCGAGCGTGGGAGCGGGGCATCTGGCGGCGCTTGGCGCGGCGGTGAGGTGGGCCGCCTATTCCGTGGCGTCGCGCTTGTTCCAGGATGTGCCCAGTTCCAGCGTCGTGGCCAGCTCTGCCGTAACCGCGATCGGTGCGCTGCTGATCCACCTTGGCGTGGAGACCACACGCTGGCCCGAGACGGCGACGCAATGGGCTGTGATCGCCGCGATGGGGATCGGTCCCGTCGGCCTTGCGTTCACATTATGGGACAATGCGGTGAAACACGGTGATCTCCGCCTGCTCGGTGTTGCCTCCTACGTCACGCCGCTGCTGTCGACGGCGCTGCTGGCGGCGCTGGGCCTGGGACACGCCGGGCCACTCTTGTGGGTGGCGGTCCTGCTCGTGATCGCGGGCGCGCTACTGGCCGCGCGCGACAGCATCGGGCTTTCCAAGCGCGAGCAACCGGGCTAACCAGCGATGAACGCTTCACAACGAGGAGACCAGGGATGACGCCAACCGAAGCCAAGCAGAAGCTGATCGATGCCGGGAAGATCCTGGAGGCCGAAGGCCACCACGACATGACGCGCGGCCACATCTCCGTGCGCGTGCCGGGCAAGCCCGAGCTGTTCTACATGAAGCCGCATAGCATCGGCTTCGAAGAGATGACGATGGACAATATCATCGTCTGCAACATCGAGGGCGAGAAGGTCGAGGGTACGGCACCGCGCCACAGCGAAGTGTTCATTCACTCCGAGATCTTCCGGGTGCGGCCCGACATCAATTCGGTGATCCACTCCCATCCCGATCACGCCGTTGCCGTCTCGACGCTCGGCCGCCCGATCCGGGCCTGGAGCCAACCGTCGGCGTTGTTCGTCGACCGGGTCGGCTGGTTCACGGATACGATTGATCTCATCCGCCGCAAGGACCAGGGCGCCGGTGTCGCCAAGGCGCTCGGCCCGCACAACGTGTGCATGATGAAGAGCCACGGCGTGGCGCTCGCCGGCAGCTCGATCGAGGAAGCCGTCATCACCGGCATCATGCTGGAGAACGCCTGCCGCATTCAGCTTCTGATCGAAGCGGCCGGCAATCCGCAGAAGGAGTTTCCGCCGGATGATCTCAAGCTGCTGCAGGACAAGATCACCCGTCCCGAGCAGATGGTCGTCAACTTCGAGTATCTGCGCCGCAAGGTGAAGCGCGCTGGCTGAACTTCAGGGTAACGCAAAGCGCGCCGGAGGAGATTTCCGGCGCGCTTTTTATTTTCAAATGTGTCGACGCCGCTGCGTCAGCCGCGCAGCCGGGTCCGCAGAATCTTCGGGAACTGCTCGTCGCCGTCGCCCATCGGCAAGGTCTGTGCAGGCGCGGGCTGACGCGCCGTCTGCCCACCCATGTCGGCCGAACCAGCGGGAATGCGGACCGACTGCGGCGCGATCTGCTGGCCCACGCCCGCGAACCAGGCGTCGACGAGATCGAGCTCGTCGCCAGAGAGGCTGAGGTTCTGGCTGCGGCAGCGCGCAACAACGAAGTTGCGGAAGCGCCCCGCGAACAGGTTGGCCGAAGCGCCCTGCTCGAACCACGGGTCGGCCTCGCTCACCACTTCCATCACGAAGCGGATGTCGTCGCGCGAGATCGAGATCCCGAGCTGCTGCATACGGGCATGGATGCTGGCCAGCGTCTGGCCGCCCTTCAAGCCGTTTTCCGAGATCTCGCTCGCGATCGATTCAAACAACGCCCGATAGTCCGGCGGCGACAGCGGCGGAGCTTGGCAGGCCTCGTGGATGCGCGCAATCGAAGACTGGATAGCGGCCGCCATCTCGGCCTGCCGCTGTTGTGGCGACGGCTGCGGTGCGGGCGGCGGCGTCATCGGCGCGGCGGCGACCGGCGCCTGCTGGCGCGGGGCTGGGCGTGGCGGCGGTGGTGCGGCCTGAACAGTTGGCTGCGCGATTGGCTGGGCGAACTGGGGCTGTGCAAACTCGGGCCGCGGCGCCGGAGCAGCGGGCTGCGGCTGCTGCGTCGCGATCATGCGCTGCGGCGGTGGCGCCTGCAGCATCGGTTCGGGAGCGCGCGTCTCAATTGCCGGTGCCGGCTTGTTGGCCGCGACCATCCGCGCCGCTTCATAGGCCAGATACGGCGGCTGATCCGTCAGCTTGATGTCCTGCGGCAGACTGGTTCGCAACAGCTCGAGGAAGCTGCCCGTGCCGGCCCAGGTGGTGCCGACCGTGCGGTCGTGGCCGAGCGCACGTGTCGTGCGTTCCGCCAGCGCTTCGAGCGGCACCGGCCCGCCCGCCTGCCGGATGGCGAGCACGACGGTGGCGACGATCTCGGCGCGGGCGCGATCGAGCAGGTTCTGGTCGACGATGGCGGCCTGCGTCTTCACCGGCTCGGCGGCGAGTTTGCCTTCGAGCAGTGTGGTGAGCAGCGTGGCTTCGCGCACTTCGCCGTCGCAGATCGCGGTGTAGGCGGACGCCGTGAAATCGTTGGCGAAGATCACGCTGCGGCGGGCGTGCGCGCGCAGGCGATGCATCAGCGGCGTGAAATCGGCGTCACCCGACAAGATCACGAACTCGTCGAAGCGCGTGTCGTGCTTGAGCAGGTCGTTGGCGTCCATCACCATCTTGATGTCGGACGAGTTCTTGAGCTGGGCGGTGAGCGGCGGGCAGTCGATCACCTCGAAGCCGGCGCGCAGGAAGTGGTGGCGCACGAACGGGAACGAGGTCATGTCGGTGGAATTGTCGTGCGCGTTGCGGCGCGGCACGGGGTTGCCGTAGCAGCGATTGATCACGATCCGGCGCTGGCGCGTTGCCGCCGGGCTGTTCGTCGGCGTGATCAGTTCGCCGTTCTCGAGGTCCTTGATCCAGGACACCGCATCCTTGGCGAACCGCTTGGCCGCTTCCTCGCTGCGCTTCTTCAGCGACAGGTAAATGTTGTCATAGTCGACAAAGACTGCCGTTAGAATGGGCTCGGATGCATCCTGCTTCATGGTCACCTGGTCCCCGCATCGCCACGCGAATCGAAATTGCTGCTTGGTGGCCAACAAGTCCGAGTCGCGCTGTGGCGACAAGTGTCAGCCGGGCACGGCAGGCGGGCGACGATGCGAATGTGGCGATTTTGTTGGGAAATGAAGGGAATTTGCGCCCCTTATTCCGGTGGAAAACGCGTGGCCTCGTAGGGCGGGTAAGCGATGCACTTCGCATCGTGCAACCCGCCGGGGTCTGGCGCCGACACGGCGGGCTGCGCGAAGTGCGCTTGCCCGCCCTACAAAGAGACGCCCGTCAGCTCTTGTTCTTGCGCTCGCGTACTTCGCCGAACACTTGCCAATCCGGTGCGGTTTCCAAGCCGAGGCGCTTGCGAATCGCGGGGCTCGTCGCGCGCAGGAACGGATTGGTAGCAAGTTCGACGTCGATGCGCGTCGGCAGCGTGGTCTCGCCCTTCGCGCGCAACGCTTCAATCTCCTTTACCCGCGCCTGCAACGCGGCGTTCTCCGGCTCGATCGTCAGCGCGAAGCGGGCGTTGGCGAGGGTGTACTCGTGCCCGCAATAAACGCGGGTGGCGCCGGGCAATGCGGCCAGCTTTTGCAACGAGCCCCACATTTGCTCCATGCTGCCTTCGAACACGCGGCCGCAGCCAAGCGCGAAGAGGGTGTCGCCGGCGAAGGCGACCGCGGCGGAGGGAATCCAATAGGTGATGTGCCCCTTGGTGTGGCCGGGCGTTTCGAGCACGCGCACCTCGAGGCTGCCGAGCATGAAGGTGTCGCCCTCGCCGACCGCCTTGTCGATGCCCGGCACCAGGTCGGCTTCGCCCTTGGGGCCGATGATCGTGCAGCCGCTCGCCGCCTTGAGGGCGAGGTTGCCGTCGGTATGGTCGCCGTGACGGTGGGTGGTCAGGATGTGCGTCAGCTTCCAGCCCTTGGCCTTCAGGGCGGCCGCAACCTCATCGCCGTTGGGTGCGTCGATGGCGGCGACGACGCCGGTCGCGGCATCGCGCAGCAAAACGCCGTAGTTGTCCTTGAGGCAGGGAAACTGGTGAATTTCGGGCGAAGCCTGCGGCGCGGCCATGGCTGGGCTCCTGCTGGGTTGTTGGACGCAAAATCGGCGAAAACGACGACCGTGCTCAAGATGAGATGCGTGCAGAAAACGTTAGCACTCGCAATATGGAATGCAAGCGGATGCCCACGGCCGCCGAATTGATGCAATATACCCCAGACGTGGCCCGGATTCGCGGAGCAGCATAAGCACGGCATGCATCTCGACGTCACCGATCTCAGGGATTTCTACGCGACGCCGCTCGGCCAGATCGTGCGGCGGCTGCTGTTGCATCGGCTGCGCGCGCGCTGGCGCAACGTCGAGGGCGAGACGGTGATCGGGCTCGGATTCGCCACGCCTTACATCGCGGCGTTTCGCGGCGAGGCGCTGCGGCTGGGCGCATTGATGCCGATGCAGCAGGGCGCGCTGGTGTGGCCGCACGATGGTCCGCGGCAGGCCGTGCTGGTCGAGGAAGACGAGCTGCCGCTGCCCGACAATACCGTCGACAAGATGCTGGCGATCCATTGCCTGGAAACCGCCGAGCGCGTCGAGCCGATGCTGCGCGAAATCTGGCGGGTGCTGGCGCCGCAGGGGCGTTTGATGATGGTCGTGCCGAACCGGTCGAGCGTGTGGGCGCGTTTTGATACGACGCCGTTCGGCCACGGCCGGCCCTACAGTCGCGGCCAGCTCGAACGGTTGCTGCGTGACGCGATGTTCACGCCGACCGATTGGGCGACGGCGCTCTACGTGCCGCCGTTCGAGCGCAAGGTTCTGATCCGTTCGGCGACCGCGTTCGAACGCATGGGCTCGCGCATTTCGCCGCGCCTGGGGGGCGTGATCATCGTCGAAGCGCGCAAGGAACTGCTGGCGCCGATCGGTGCGCGCGTGCGATCCCGCGCCCGCCTCGGCGGCCTCGTCCCCGCCCACGGCGGACGGCTGTCGCGGAACCGGCGTACGAAATAGCGATTTTCGTAGGTTCTGATGTCCCTTGTCAAGCGGTGCGGGCGTGGCTTGCAGGGCAATCGCTCGAGAAAGGGGCTTGCGGAGAGAGAACGGGGATTCACAAGAGGTGAGTCGGCTCACCATCCATCAGTTTCTCCAAACCGACCAGAGCGCCGGCAGCCCGCAGATGGCCTGCAGGCAGGTCTG
>CAMDPA010000226.1 GCA_945903565.1 Devosia equisanguinis
AAGCGTCTGCCCTTCTTGGTCCGATGATCCGGGATAGCTTCGAGGGCTTGGAACAAGGTCAGCGCGTTCATCGGTGGTCTCCGTCGGGCGGAGACCGTTAGAACTCTGTTCGCGCCGCCATCATACGCGGTGAATTGAATCACCCTGGACAATCAGGCTCGTCGTTGGACTAACCGATTGACAAACGTCAAGCGCGAAGCGACCGTGGACATGGTGCAACCACGCTCGATACCCATGCGCGACATCGATCACAAGCATATCCGGACACTGCCATTATTTGCCGATATCGCGTCAACGCGATTCGACGAGTTGGTGGCTGGTGCCTTCCTCCAACGCTTTCCAGCACGCATGGAATTGATCAGGGAGGGTGACCTCCCAGATTTCCTGCACATCGTCGTGGATGGTGCGGTCGAGCTTTTCGGAACGCTTGAAGACAGCGAGACGGCACTTGCGATCCTGAAGCCGAGCGCGACATTCGTTCTGGCGGCCGTCATCCGCGATGAGGTTTATTTGACGAGCGCGCGCACGCTGCAAGCCACCCGCATCCTGATGATCCCGGCTGCGGCGGTGCGCGATGTGTTCATCAAGGATGCGGCATTCGCCCGAGCCACCGTCAGCGAGTTGGCCCATCGTTATCGCGACCTGGTGCGCGACATCAAAGGCAATAAGCTTCGGACCGGGATCGAGCGGCTGGCGAACTATCTGCTGCGGCTGCAAGAAGAGCGCGGCGCCAAGGGACAGTTCGAGCTGCCGATCGAAAAGCGAACGCTCGCGTCCTATCTCGGCATGGCGCCCGAAAACCTCTCGCGTGCTCTTGTTCAACTCGGCGAGCACGGCGTCGAGGTGAAAGCCAGCAAGATCACAATCATAGACAAGGCACGCCTGCGGCGCTTCGCCCGTCCACAACCCCTGATCGATGCCCCGGACGCTTGAACGCCGTCACTTCGGGTATCGGCCCGGACCTACTCATCCAGAAGATGGGATTTCAAGAGGCGCCTGCATCACCCTACGATCCGCCCGTCCACCAGCCGGACGTGGCGGTCGGCGCGGGCGGCTAGGGTCATGTCGTGGGTGACGATGACGATGGTGCGGTTCATGTCGTCGACCAGCTTGCGGAAGATCGAGAACACCTGCTCGCTCGAGGCCGTATCGAGATTGCCGGTCGGCTCGTCGGCCAGGATCACGAGGGGATCGTTGGCCAGGGAACGTGCGATCGCGACGCGCTGACGTTGCCCGCCGGAGAGCTGGCCGGGCAGCTTGTGCGCATGGTCGGAGAGGCCTAGCAGGCCCAGGATTTCGAGCGCGCGCTTTCGCCGTTGGGGTTCGTCGAGCTTGCCGAGTGCGCGCATCGGCAACGCTACGTTGTCGAGTGCGGTGAACTCCGGCAGCAGGAAATGGAACTGGAATACGAAGCCCAGCGTGGCGAGCCTGATCCGCGCCCGCTCCTCCTCATCGAGCAGGCTGGCGTTGCGGCCATCGACCAGCACCACGCCCTCAGTCGGGACGTCGAGCAGCCCGAGCAGATAGAGAAGGGAGCTTTTCCCCGATCCGGAAGGGCCGGTGATGGCGACGAACTCGCCGCGATAGATCGTCAGATCGATGTCGCGAACCAGGGTCGTGGCAACGCCGTCGCCGATGACCTTGGTCAGCGCGCGGGCCTCGATCACCGGGACACGTGCGGGCACGGCTGGTTCGCCCTGATCCATCAGGAGGCCCCGCGAATGATCTCGACGGGTTGCAGGCTGGCTGCCTTGCGCGCGGGAAAGAAACCGGCGAATGCGGAGGCTGCGAGCGCCACCAATCCGGTCAGCACATAATGGACCGGCGCGTAGTAGATCGGCAGCCGCGTGGAATCCATGAAGGGACTCCTGAACTCGATCTGGCCGAGGCCGAGGCACATCAGGTAGCCGAGCAGCCAGCCGAGTACCATGCCGCCGACGCCGATCATCAGCGCTTCGAGGAGGAAGATCCGGCGGATGGTGCGCGCCGTAAAGCCGAGCGATTTCAGGATCGCGATGTCGCGGGTCTTCTCGTGTGTGATGGTCGAGATGATGTTGTAGGTGCCGAACGAGGCGACCAGAAGAATGGCGCCGACAACCGTGTACATGATGAAGTTCCGGATCTGCAGCGCCGAGAGCAGGTCCTCGTTGGCCTCCTGCCAGGACACAGCCTTGTAGCCGGTTTCGGTTTCGACCCGCGCGGCAAGATCGCGCGCGCCCAGCACGTCGTGCACGCGCAGGCGAAGCGCATTCACGAGCCCGGTCTGACCGGCCAGGATCTGCGCCGTCTTCAGGAGCGTGTAGGTCTGCGTCTAGTCCTGCTGGCTGACGCCGGAGTGAAACAGGGCGACCACGACGCAGGACAGCGGCTGCCCGCTGGCGGAAACCAGCGTGACCTTGTTGCCGATCCGGTCGCCGATCTTGGCCGCGAGCTTGTCGCCGAGGATGATGGCGTTGGAGGACTTGAACAGGCTGTCGAGCGATCCTTGTCTGATCTGGCTGGCGAGCTTGGAGACATGGCGCTCGCGGCGCGGGTCGATGCCGGTGACGCTGGCGGCGGTGTCGCGGCTGGCGTAGCGGATCACCGCCTTCGATTGCACGGACGGCGCCACCGTGCCGGGCAGCCAGCTGTCGAGCGTCGCCAGGATGGCGTAGGGATTCTTGATGCCAGGGCGAATGGCGGCCGTCGTCAGGCCGGAGATCTCGACGGCGGAGTAGGCAAGCTCGGCGGGTTGAATGGGCGGGCGACGGCGCTCGTCGCTGACCGTGATGTGCGGCATCGCGTCGACGAGCTGATTGACGAAGTCGCGCTGCGAGCCCTCCATCAGCCCTGCCATCATGACGGAGAAACCGACGCCCATGGCGACGCCGAGAATCCCGACAATCGACTGGCGGATACGTGTCGTCACATGGGTGAGCGCGATGTCGAGGATGAGCCTCACGGCCGCGCCTCCCCGGCAAGCCTTACGCGGGCGCCGTCCTTGAGCGCCGCATTTGCCGGTGCGACGACGGCCTGGCCCAGCGCGAGGCCTTCGATCACCTCGACCATGCGGGTGCCGGCGACGCCCAGCTTGACGCGCTGGCGGCGCACGCGCCCGTTCTCCACCACCTGGACGTGCCCATCCAGCACGGCTTGGGTGGGAACCAGCGGCACGCCCTTCACCTCGCGGACAAACACGTTCGCCTCGACGCTCATGCCGATCTTGAGCGGGGTTTCGTCGGGCAGCAGGAAATAGGCGCGGAACGTCTTGGTTGCGGGATCGCCCTTCGGCGTGATGCTATCGACGGTGGCCGGCAGCGGCTCGGCAGGCTGGCTTTCGTGACGCAGCAGCACGTTCTGGCCTGGCTTGACCTTGCCGATATCCTCCTCGTTGACGTCCGCTACCACGCGCAAGGGCTGGGGCTGGCCGACCCACAGCAACACGTCGCTATTCAACGTGCCCGCGATCTCGCCGACCTCGCCATCGCGGCGCAGCACTACGCCGTCCATCGGCGCGCGCAGCTCCAGATCGGCGATGCGGTCGCGCTGAGCCGCCAGCCGCGCATCGTACTCGCGCAACTGCGTGAGCTTCTCGTCGAATGAAACGCGCGAGCTGACGTTGCGCTCGACGAGCACCCGCACGCGGTCGACATCCTCCTTGATGCGGTCCCGGCGCGCCGTCAGCTCTGCGAGCGTGGAGCGCTCTTCGACGTCGTCGAGGCGCGCGAGGATGTCGCCCTTTTTCACGGACTGCCCCTCGCAGCGGCAGATTTCGGTAATGCGCTTGCGCTGAAGTGCGGAGACTTTCGACCAGCTTACCGGCTCGACAATACCGGTGGCATAGACGACTTGCGCTGCGTCGCCCGCAACGACCGCCGTCATGGCGACCTCCGGACGGCCGCCGAAAATCCACCAGGCGCCGGCACCGACCAGGAGCGCAAGTGCCGCGGCGCGAAGCCCCCAGCGCGCGGCGTCCTGGGTCTTCACATTTTCCAGCATGGAACCTCCGTGACCGCGGAGCAGCAGCGCGAGGACGAGTACCTTGAGGATGTCTTGATACCTTATGGCCGATCCCGCGCGAATTGATCTCGCGCAGTCGTAGTCGAGCGCTTTCCACCTGATATGGATCGCATACGCACAACCGGCGCCGTAGGTTGGGTCAAGGTCACTGGCCGCGACCCAACATTTTTCCGGTACGCCGTAGAGGTTGGGTCGCGCGTCATCGCGTCGTGGCGGAGCCGCGCTACGCGCGGACGCGATGCTCCGCGTCATCGCGGAGCGATGCGCCGCCTCGACGACGCTTGACCCACGTGGAAAGCGCTTTAGACCTTTGTTTACAGCATTTTCTGCGGTTAACCGGTATCCACTTAACCGGAAAATGCTCTGGCGGCGGCGATCGAGACTGAACTCAATTGGCAGCAGCCCTGCGCAAAAGCAGCTTGGTATCGATGATCTCGACGCGGCCGCCCATGCGCCGCAACATCTCGACGTGCTCGGCGGTGCCGCCGGGGCCATCACCGGCTTTCCCGTCCCAAAGGGCGACGAGCTCGTAAGCGTTGGAAAGCTCTTGCGCCAAGGCGATCATGCGGTGATTGCACATGGCATAGCCGCTGGAATCCTTGGCCTTCAGCAGGATCTCGCGCTCGCCCGACTGAAGCGAACTCCAGTTATCGGCGAACTTGGTTTCCCAGCCGCCGTTGGGGATTCCGGCAACCGAGGTTTCGATGAACACGTCGGGCGGGAACGGCAGCACCATGCGCCGCTCGATGCCGAACAACCGGCAGGCTTCGTGGAACAGCAAATCGCCGCCGCGCGCACCGCTGGCGATACCGACCATGCGCCCCTTGTTACGGTTGCGCGCCTGCTCGATCGCCGACCGGATCGCGAGCCACGCGGCGGGCTCGGCGTGCTCGGGAAAACGCGGCTCGGCGCGGCCGGGCAGATCGATCATATGCCCGGTGAAGAGCAGCGCGAGGTCGAACGGCTTCTGGGGCATGGCACTTTTCCTCGGGCGTCAGCGGTGAGCCGATAGGAGTATCGCGCAAATTTGCCAGCGCGGTCAAAGCTCCAAAGCGGCATATGCAATCAATCTTGTCTTGCGCCACGGACTTGACAGGGCCCTGGGCCCGAACTACATCCCCAATCGTCCGTTAGCACTCGACATCGATGAGTGCCAGCGACCCTTATCCACAACCAAAAATCGTATCCCACCCCTAGCTGCGGGAGCACTTTATCCCATGAAATTCCGTCCCCTCCACGACCGCGTGGTCGTCAAGCGCGTCGAGCAGGAAACCAAGAGCGCCGGTGGCATCATCATCCCCGACACCGTCGCCGAGAAGCCCCAGCAGGGCGAGATCATCGCCGTTGGCCCCGGTGGCCGCGACGAAGCCGGCAAGATCACCCCGCTCGATGTCAAAAAGGGCGACAAGGTGCTGTTCGGCAAGTGGTCCGGCACCGAGGTCAAGATCGACGGCCAGGACCTGTTGATCATGAAGGAAAGCGACATCATGGGCGTGCTGGACAAGTAAGCGCTTCGCGCTTGGTGAGTGGTCAGTCGTGAGTGGTGAGTGGTGGTCGGCGCAAGCCTCACCCAAGCCTGCTCCGGCCCCCTCACCGCAGTCCATGCCCACCACTCACCACTGACCATTCACCACTCACGAGGTCCCCCCATGGCAGCCAAAGACGTCAAATTCTCAACCGATGCACGCGAGCGCATGCTGCGCGGCGTCGACATCCTCGCCAACGCCGTCAAGGTGACGCTCGGTCCCAAGGGCCGTCACGTCATCATCGACAAGAGCTTCGGCGCCCCGCGCACGACCAAGGACGGCGTCACCGTCGCCAAGGAAATCGAGCTCGAGGACAAGTTCGAGAACATGGGCGCGCAGCTCGTTCGCGAAGCCGCCCAGAAGACCAACGACATCGCCGGTGACGGCACCACCACCGCGTGCGTGCTGACGCAGGCGATCGTGCGCGAGGGCATGAAGGCGGTTGCCGCCGGCATGAACCCGATGGACCTGAAGCGCGGCATCGAGAAGGCCGTCCGCCAAGTCGTCGAGGAGATCGGCAAGAAGGCCAAGAAGGTCAAGAACTCCGAGGAAATCGCGCAGGTCGGCACCATCTCGGCCAACGGCGAGAAGGCCATCGGCGAGATGATCGCCAAGGCCATGCAGAAGGTCGGCAACGAGGGCGTCATTACGGTCGAGGAGGCCAAGAGCCTCGAGACCGAGCTGAACGTCGTCGAAGGCATGCAGTTCGATCGCGGCTACCTGTCGCCGTACTTCATCACCAACGCCGAGAAGATGATTGCCGAGCTCGAGGATCCCTACATCCTCATCCACGAGAAGAAGCTGACCGGCCTGCAGGCCATGTTGCCGCTGCTCGAGGCCGTCGTTCAGACCGGCAAGCCGCTGCTCATCATCTCCGAGGACGTCGAGGGCGAGGCCCTTGCCACGCTCGTCGTCAACCGCCTGCGCGGCGGCCTCAAGGTGTGCGCCGTCAAGGCTCCCGGCTTCGGCGACCGCCGCAAGGCGATGCTCGAGGACATCGCCGTTCTCACCAACGGCCAGGTGATCTCCGAGGATCTCGGCATCAAGCTCGAGAACGTCGAGCTCAACATGCTGGGCCGCGCCAAGCGCGTGACGATCGAGAAGGAGAACACCACGGTCGTCGACGGCGCCGGTAAGAAGAAGGACATCGAAGCCCGCGTCAACCAGATCAAGGCCCAGATCGAAGAGACCACGTCGGACTACGACAAGGAGAAGCTGCAGGAGCGTCTGGCCAAGCTCGCTGGCGGCGTTGCGGTGATCAAGGTCGGTGGCGCCACCGAGATCGAGGTCAAGGAGCGCAAGGACCGCGTCGACGACGCGCTCAATGCAACCCGCGCCGCGGTCGAAGAGGGCGTGGTTCCCGGCGGCGGCGTGATGCTGCTGAAGGCGGCTGCCGCGATCACCGTGAAGGGTGAGAACCAGGACGAGGATGCTGGCATCCAGATCGTGCGCAAGGCTCTGCAGTCGCCGATCCGCCAGATCGCGGAGAACGCAGGCGTCGAGGGTTCGATCGTCGTCGGCAAGGTGCTCGAGAGCCGCGCCGCGGCGTTCGGCTACGACGCCCAGAAGGACGAGTACGGCGACATGATCGAGAAGGGCATCATCGACCCGGCCAAGGTGGTGCGTACCGCACTGCAGGACGCCGCTTCGATCGCAGCCCTGCTGATCACGACCGAGGCCGGCGTTGCCGAAGCCCCGAAGAAGAAAGACCCCCACGCCGGCCACGACCACGGCGGCGGCGGCATGGGCGGCATGATGTAAGCGGAAAGGTGTCTGACCCTCCGGGTCTGACACCACGCACATCGTCGACGTAGCGATAGGGTGTCAGACCCAGAGGGTCTGACACCGGCGCACCGCTGCAAAAATCGAGGCCGCTCCGGGAAACCGGGGCGGCCTTTCTTCAAGACGATGAAGCAGGATCAATGACGGCCAGGAACATCGAAGCGTACCGCAAGACATAAGGGAGATGTGCAGGCTTTGCTTCAGGAAACTGGTCGCCGAAGAAGGCCACGTAGCAATCGTAGGCGTGAATGTCTTGGTCGAACCAGCAATGCACGACGACACCGAACTCGGGGACGGGGCCTCCATCGTATCTTATCTTCGTTCCAGGCGATAAGTACGAGTCACTCTTGTTCATCGTTGCGCTTTTCTCTTCAAACCTTCCGCGTCGGTCGGATCAGCACCTCCGCGGCAATGCCCAGCTCTTCGTGCAATCGCCGGATCATCGCAATCGACAGGTTGCGCTTGCGCGAAAGCACTTCTGATACGCGCGTGCGCGAGCCGATCATCGGCTCGAGGTCCTTGCGCGTCAGACCCTGTTGCTCCATGCGAAAGCGGATGGCTTCGATGGGGTCGGGCGGGTCGATCGGGAAATGCTCGGTCTCATAGACTTCGATCAGCGTCGCCAACACGTCGAGCCGGTCGCCGTCGGGCGTGCCGAGTTTTGCGCCCCACAGCCGCTTCATTTCACGCATCGCGCGCGCGTAGTCCGCCTCTGTACGGATCGGCTTCAACTCAGTCGCCATATTCGACCGTCCTCACGTCTATGTTGTCGTAGTCGGAATGTGAGCCGACCCATTTGATCCACGCGATGCTTTTCTCGTAGTCGATCGCCACGACCAGCCGGTAGCTGTTGCCTTTGATGTTGAACACGACACGATCCGATCCGACGATGCTGGCGTTGGCGTACTGGCTCTTCAACTCCGCCGAGGACGACCACCTCGCCTTGCGCACTTCGTCATACCAGGCCGCGAGCGCCGCCTTTACTGCCCGATGATCGCGATGCCCTTCCAAACCGGAAGCAAACTCGATCAATGTACGTCTCGCGATCACCCGCATGACATAATCGTACACCGTTCCCAAATTGGGCACAACATCCTCAACCATGACTGTCAGTAGCTTTTGGACTTGTCTGGTTTTGATAGCACACGACTTGGCCGCTTCGGCGGGTTCGGATGATCATCGGCGGAAGCAGGGGACGCCGATGATGTCGAGAGAGGCGCGAGCCGTCAGGCGGCGCACCTCTTGGCTTTGCG
>CAMDPA010000227.1 GCA_945903565.1 Devosia equisanguinis
GGGATTCTTGAGGTGTGTGGCGCCAAACCCAGGGCCTTGCGCCACGCTCAACGCAATCGAGAGGCGAACTCGACCCAAGTGCTTGCCGAGTTGCTCAACGATGTGATGTCGCGATGATGAGCGTCAATATCCTCGATAGTCAGCCAACAACGCTCACCCCTGAATGATTGCTGCTGCGATCGGCGCCATCACACGGTCCGCCGCCGCCGCGGCAGGATGCTGCTGCATGTGGGCATATATGCTCGTCGAGCGCGGATCGCTATGGCCGAGCAGTGCGCCGGTCATGGCCAGCGTCTCACCTGTCGAGACGGACCACGAGCCGACAGTGTGGCGCAGCGTGTGGGGTGTCACGCCGGGGAGTTCGGCCAACTTGATCAACTTCGGCCAGACCTTCTTGGTGCCTTGGTAGAAGGACTCGCCGCGCTCGGATGGGAACACGTACGGAGACGAACCGCGGGGAATGCCCTGCAGGATCGCGAGCGCCGGACTGCTCAACGCGCGGTGGCTTTCCCCAGTTTTACTGTCGTGGAGCCGCAGGCACGCCCGGACAATATCGACATCGTCCCACTTCAGCTCGGCGATCTCGTTGCGCCGGCAGCCCGTCAACACCCAAAGTAGAGCGATGTTGATCGCCTTCTCGTTGACGCCCTCGGCCTTCAGTTTTTGCAGCGCGGCGCCGAGCCGCTTGAGCTCCTCGAGCGTGAGGAACCGCTTGCGCCGGCGAACCGGGGGCTTCTTCACGGGCGAGCAGGGGTTGGCCGTGATCGCCTCGAGCCGGACCGCGAACGCGAAAACGGCGGACAGATCTCTCACAGCACGGGCTGCCGCCCCTTCGCCACCACGTACGATGATCCGCTTACGGAAGCCGACTTTCTCGTCCTTCCGCGTTTTGCCATTGGTGATGTCGCGCATCATCTTCTCGATGTCGGCCACCCGCACCGAGCCGACCTGCCTGGAACCGAGCAGCACAACGACATGATGGCGCAGCCGGGCCAGCCGCTGGCGCTTCTCACGCGGCTTGAGATGGCCGGTACCCTCTTCCTCATACTTATCGATGAGCTGGGTCATCTTCATCTCACGACGCAAGGCAGAGCGCTCGCCCGATGGATCTCGACCGGTGGCAACCGCCCCGAGGATCACCTTGGCTTCGCGGCGCGCCTCGTCAACGGTAAGCGGTCCGAACCTGCCGATGGTGAACCGGCGCGAGCGCCCGGTACGTCCGCCGCCGGCGCGGTACTGCGCGACGAACGTCTTCACGCCGTTCCGCGATGCCCGGACGCCGAAGCCCCTGAGCTCCACGTCCCAAACGAACACATCCCGGTCCGCGAGCACGATCGCGTCGACGACGGTCTTGGTGAGCTTTATCGCTGCCATCTGTCCCTCCTCGGATCCTCCCCTTTCGGCAATCCGCGGAAGCACCACGGAAGCACCGGATGGGAAACGACGGGGCAGACCATCTTGCTAAGGCACACGGAGTGTCAACGATTTCCGTGGCTTAGGAAACAAGGGGAAGCTCGGGGAAAGCCCGGGAAAGGCTCACCCCGGGCTTCACACGCGTGGGGTCATAGGTTCAATCCCTATACCACCCACCAACGGCCCCTACACCCACCCCATCAGCTCGCGACGTACGACGTGCTCGATCACGGCCATGCCGTCGGCGCTGTCGTTCAGGCAGGGGATGTGCGCGAGCGCTTCGCCGCCGGCCGCGATGAAACGATCGCGCGCTTCCACCGCGATTTCCTCCAGTGTCTCCAGGCAATCCGAGACAAATCCGGGGTTGAGCACCGCGATCCGCTTCACACCGGACCTGGCCAACGCCTCGACCGTCTTGTCGGTATAAGGTTGCAACCACTCCTCCGGCCCAAAGCGTGATTGGAACGTCAGCTTGAAGCTTCGTTCATCGCGGCCCAGCGCCTGCCCCAACAGCCGCGCCGTCTTGTGGCAATGGCAGTAGTAGGGATCGCCCTTCTCGAAGTAGCTCTTGGGGATGCCATGAAACGAGGCCACCACGACCTCAGGCTCCCACGTCAGCGTCGCCATATGCGCACGCACGGACGCCGCCAGCGCGTCGATATAGGCGGGATCGTCGTGATACGGCGGCACGACGCGCAACGCGGGCTGCCAACGCATCGCCTGCAACGCCTCGAACGCCTTGTCGTTGACCGTAGCAGTGGTCGAGGCCGCATACTGCGGATAGAGCGGAAACAGCACGATGCGCTCGCACCCCTCCGCCTGCAGCGCCGCGATACGCTGGGGTATCGAGGGCTGGCCATACCGCATCGCCCAGTCGACGGTGATCATCGGCGACAAGCTTGTCAGCGCCGCGCCGAGTTTATCCGCCTGCGAACGCGTGTAGGTGCGCAGGAAGCTCTCGTTGCGGTCCTTGTTCCAGATCGCTTCGTAGGCCTTGCCGACCCGCTGCGGCCGGCGGTTCAAGACGATGCCGTAGAGGATCGGATACCAGTAGAGCCGCGGCCACTCGATCACGCGGCGGTCGGTCAGGAACTCCGCGAGATAGCGACGCATCGGCCAATAGCTGGTGCCGTCGGGCGTACCCAGATTGACGAGCAGCACACCGATGCGGCCAGCCTTCACGCCCGGATGCGACGCCGGCCTTGGTCCCGGCTGCACGTCCTGGCGGCCAACGATATCCTGCATGGTTCACGCTCTCTGCCTAATCGCCGCGCCAATGCCTATCACCGGACTGTACGGCCGCGCGGCCTCTTCCGACCACCGGGCTTGGCTGTGGCCCCTCGCAGCGGGCGGCTCGGCACTTTACTGGCGCCGGAAAGCTTGCGGGCGGCGCGCGGCAATCCGTCGAGCGCGGCGGCATGTGCCTCGAGGCGAACGGCCGGCGCACGCTGTGGGGAGGGGATCTGTGCGGTTGCCTTCAACCCGCATGCGGCGCGCCAGTAGTCCTCCGCGCGTTGGGCATGACCATCGGGCCCCTCAGCCACCAGCCGCACACAACGCTCGCGCGCGACCTGCCGCAGCGTCTGCCGCTTGGCCTTGGCCAGGCTGACGACCGCCTCGGCCTTGGCGGGCGTGACATGCGAGCCCACCGCGTGCTTGATTTTCGTAATCAACAGCGTCAGATCCTGGGCCTGACCAAGTAACTCCGATACCTCTTTGGCCTCGTCCGCGCGCGCCACGAAATACTCCGGCCACGCCTCGCGCAGCAGCAGCATGTGCCGCCAATGCCGCTGCACGGCCTTGCGCCAGTCGTGCACGGCTTCGTCGTGGCCTGCCTCAGCCGCCATCAACGCCGACCGCAAATCCGAAAGCCCGCGCGCGAGCCCCTGCCCGATCGCCTCGAAGCCGTCCTGATCCAGCGCCAGCGCCTGCCAGTCCTGGCGCGACTTTTCCAGCAGCCCGCGAGCACGCGTCCCAAGACGGCTGGCAGCCACGCGAGCGCCCTTTGCGGGTCCGGGAATGCTCTTCTTCAGTCCACGCAGGATCGCCACATGTTCTGGATGCTCCGCGATCAGCATATCGAGCGTGGCGTGCAGAACGGTCTGATCGCGGCTGTCCGACAGCATGCGGCCGATATCGCCGAACCGCTTGTTCTCCCGCGCGAACGCAGCCTTGCCGATGCTCGAGCGCACCAGGCGCAGCAATGCCCGCACCCGCTTCAGGCATTTGCGTGTCTCATGAACGGCAGCGCCCGCTTCGGCGGTCATCAACTGCGAAATCGCGCGCTCGATCTGCTCTTCGCCAATCCGGCGCAGACCCTTCCCGAAGTCTTCGCCGAGCTTGAAACGGTACGCCATGAAACCCTGCTCGCTCGCCTTATTCGCCTGCAGCTCGAGCCCACTTCAGCCAGGTGCGTACGCGGCCTTCGGGATCGGCATGCGTAAAGAAATCAGTGATGACGGCAACACTATCCGCACCGGCCGCAATTACGCCAGGCGCCCGCTCCGGCGTAATGCCGCCGATCGCGATCAATGGCAAACTGCCGACGCGCCGCTTCCAATCCGTCACCTTGTCGAGCCCCTGCGGGCCCCATTTCATGGCTTTCAACTTGGTCTCGTAGACCGGACCCAGCGCGATGCAATCCGGCTTGGCCGCAAGCGCGATGTCCAGTTCCTCGTGACTGTGCGTAGAGATACCGAGCCGCACCCCCGCCGCCTTGATCGCTTTGACATCGGCCGCCGCCAGATCCTCCTGGCCGAGGTGGATGTAACCCGCGCCAAGCTCGATGGCCTCACGCCAGTAGTCATTGACGATGAACAGGCAGCCGTGGCGTCGGCACACCTCGATGCCGCCGCTGATCTGGCGACGAACCTCAGCGGGCGAGGCATCCTTCAGGCGGAGCTGGATCGTCTTGACGCCGAGAGGCACCAGCCGTTCGAGCCAGCCGAGATCGGGCACGATCGGATAGAAGCGATCGATCCCGAGCGCTGAGGTATTCGCGGGCTTGGCGGTCATGTTCAGCCCCGTGCGAGGTCGAAAAACGGCGTGCCGGCAACCGGCGTCGAAGGCTGCGCCATGTCGCGCATCTCCATCAGGCCTGCCTCATAGGCAGTGCGCCCAGCGTCGACCGCCGCGCGGAACGCTGCCGCCATGCGCACGGGATCGGCGGCCTTCGAAACGGCGGTGTTCAGCAGCACCGCGTCGTAGCCCATCTCGAACGCCTGGGCCGCATGCGAGGGCGCGCCGATACCGGCATCCACCACCAACGGCACACCGGGAAAGTAGTTGCGCATCACACGCAGCGCATAGGGGTTGGCGAGGCCGCGCCCGGTGCCGATCGGTGCACCCCACGGCATCAGGATTTCGCAGCCCGCCGTCAGCAGCCGCTCCGCCGCGCCGAGATCCTCCGTCGTGTAGGGGAATACCTTGAAGCCGTCCCTGGCCAGAACGTTCGCCGCCTCGACCAACCCGAACAGGTCCGGCTGCAGCGTGTCGTCGTTGGCGATCACCTCGAGCTTGATCCAATCGGTATCGAACAGCTCGCGCGCCATCTGCGCGGTGACGATCGCCTCCTTGGGCGTGCGGCAGCCGGCCGTGTTGGGCAGCACGCGCGCGCCCATCTGCTGGATCAGTTCCATGAAGCGTTCGCCGGTCTTGCCGCGCGCCTGCTCGCGCCGCAGCGACACCGTGATGACGCTGGTGCCGGACGCCTTCACCGCATCCGCCAGCACCTGCGGCGAGGGATATTGCGCCGTGCCCAGCAACAGCCGCGATTGCAGCTCCACCCCGTACGGCGCAAACGACCGCAATCCCGTATCGACTTTGTCGAGCATCTCTTGTCGCCTGCGCTGTGCTTACATAACCGCCCCGCTTAGCCACCTTGGCGCGGGGCTACGATCTCGACACGGTCGCCCGCCGCGAGTGGCGTTTGCGCGCGCAATCGGGCCGGCACGAACGAGCCATTGAGGGCCGTCGCAATGCGCGCGTCACCGTAGCCGCCTTCCTCGATCAAAGCCGCCAGCGTCGTCGCACGGGTCGCCCGAGGATCGCCGTTGACATTGATGTGAACGGCATCGGGCGAGGTCCCGGGCATGGCGGACTGCGCCTGGCCCGCGCCACGCTCCGCGTTCTTGGAAAAGTCAGCATCCATGGGAGAGACATCGCAAGTCCAGCAAGAACTTGCAATAGCCGCACAGCGACCGCTGTTCGGAACGCCCAGCCCCTTGCGGCGGCAAGGCGCCTACCATGGCCCGCCCTACATGAGTTGTATCCTCCAATATAATTGTCGCCACAGACGCTCCCCCGCGGGGGCCTTCTCCCAGCCCTCCTCTACGACCTTCTTGCCCGTACCGAACCGTCCCCCCGGTGCCCCTTCGATTGAACATCCGGGCACATCGACGTACTCTGACCGTCCCAGCATTGCAGACACCACTACGAACCGAGGTCGAGGCACCATGCGGTATTCGTGGAACGAGCAAACGTATACGGGTCTTCGCGGGCTGCTCCTGGTCGTGGCCATCGCCAGCGGCTATGCGCTTGCCGGCCACATCAGCCTCACGCACATGACGCCGGCTGAAAATATTGCATTGTTCTGGCCGGCGGCAGGCTTATCCGCTGGGCTCTTGACCGCGATGGGACCAAGGGCACGTATCCCGATTGCCATTGCCGTGGCGATTGCGACCGTGGCGGCGAACCTGGCGGCACGCTCCAGTCTCCCCGTTGCCGGCGTGTTCGCCGCCTGCAATGTGCTCGAATGCCTTGCGGTGGCGCATCTGGTCGAGCGGCTCGATCCCGAGGGAGAGCGATTCGAACGATTGCGCGGCGTTCTGGCATTTATCGCGGCCGCGATTGCCGGAGCCGCGC
Source organism: Devosia equisanguinis (assembly GCA_945903565.1). Classification (GTDB taxonomy): domain Bacteria; phylum Pseudomonadota; class Alphaproteobacteria; order Rhizobiales; family Hyphomicrobiaceae; genus CAMDPA01. Next base: position 6,277 of record CAMDPA010000227.1, read on the forward strand.
TGGCCGCGGTTCCCGCCGCGCTGGCGATGAAGATGTTCGCTCTGTCGGACACGTCACTCATCAAGCTGTGGTTCGCCTGGTTCCGGTCCGATGCGGTGGGAATCGTGACGGTCGCGCCGCTGTTCATCATGCTGCCTTCGCTTTGGCGTGATCCATTGCCAGCGGCGAGTTTGCTGGAAGGTGTGAGCGCGGTCGCGCTTGCAGGGGTGGCGGCAGTCTTCACTTTGGGAATGCGGCACGACAGTACGACGTGGCCGCTGCTGGCGCCGACAACGGTGCTGTTTCCGCTGTTCTTGTGGCTCGGCAGCCGGACACGGCCGGTATTCTCGGCCGTTGCTGCGTTCGTGTTCGCTCTGGTCCTGACCTGGACCTTGATCCGGGGAGCGGGTCAACTCGGCGATCCAGCAACGCCGCTTGCCGATCGTGTTCTCGCGGGTCAACTGGCGATGCTTGCGGTCTCCATCTGCAGCCTGACGATGGCGGCGACGCTGACCCATCTCGGCAATGTCGCCGAGGCCCTGAAAAAGAGCGAGGAGCGGCTACGATTGGGCCTCAATGCCGGCGGCGTCTATGCGTTCGATCTCGATTTACAGAACCGCAGTGTCGAGCGCTTCGGCGGCTTGATCGACCGCCTCGGCCTGCCTGCGTCGGGTACCCTCGATGAGTACCTCGAGCGCTTGCATCCCGAGGACAGACCGCGTTTCGACCGGATGCTGAAATCGCTGTCGCCAGCCGAGTCGCAGATCACCTCCCGCTACCGGGTGCGCGCGGTCGACGGCAGCCACGTCTATATTGTCCACCGGGCGGAAGCGAGCTTCGATGCTGACGACAATCTCACGCACATCATGGGCACCTGCGCCGATGTCACACAGCGTCACCTGGCCCAGCAACGCCAGGAGGTTCTGATCGGCGAGCTCAATCATCGGGTCAAGAATTCCTTGGCGTGTGTCATGGCCATCATGGATCAATCCCACCCGGGGCACAGATCGGTCGACGACTACATCGAAGTGGTCACGGCCCGCGTCATGGCTTTGGCGCGCATCCACGAGCGGCTCAGCGCCAACAAATGGGAAGGCGTCGGCCTCGCGCCGCTGATCGCAGGCGAGCTCGAGCCCTATCGGAACGCGGACAATACCTCCATCAAGGGCCCCGATGTCGTGCTGGCGGCCGATCCCGCACAGGCGATCGCATTGACCGTGCATGAGCTAGCCACCAATGCCGCCAAGCATGGGGCCTGGAAACGGGACGGCGGCCGCGTCTTGGTCACGTGGCGGCTCGAAAACGAAACCGATGGCGAGCAGCCCGGCAAGAAGGCGACGCTGGATAGCCCAGATCGCCGCGTGCTGCGGCTCGAATGGCAAGAACAGACGGATTGGGACATCGATACCAAGCCGACGTCGGGCTTCGGCGTCAACACGATCCGCAATCTCCTGCGGTTCGAGCTCAATGCCGAGGTCACGCTGGATTTCACGCCCCGCGGCGTTCGCTGCACAATCGTGATCCCAGTCGCAAAGCTCGCCTCCCGCACCGCGGCGGCCGAAACGTTGCTACCCGCCGGCCCGCTGCCCCTGGCGTCGATGGTCAACGCTTGATCTGCAGCAGGTGACAGCCGTCACACCGCTGCGGCGTCAGGCTTCCGGTTAGCCTTGGTCGCGGCCGCGATCTCCCGAAATACCTTGATCAGTGCCTCGACGCGAATGGGCTTTTTCAAGACCGCCGTGACCTTACTCTCGAACTCTGGTTCCAGATCATAACCGGTCACGATCACGACCGGCACACCCCGCGCGTTCAACTGTTCGACCACCCCATGTGCCATCTCGCCATGCAGGTTCATGTCGACCAACGCCGCGTCGATGGGACCGACATCAACCAGCTTCAAAGCATCCGCGACCGTGCCCGCCGGCCCCGCGACAATCACGCGAAGGTTGTCCAGCATCGCAACGTAGCTTTGCGCGACGATCCACACGTCCTCGATCACGACAATACGCATATCGCACAACGCACTGGCCATCGAAACCTGCGGCCCGGTGTGAGGGAAAATAGACATTGCCAATACCACTCTTGTTCAAGAGTTCATGCGCTCCCCTGCGTACACCCCACTAGATCATTTTCCACCTGATCTGGGTCGCTACCCGTATCCGGCGTGGCGAAAGTAGTTCGCGCACTCGTCGGGTGCAAACGTCTTGATGAGGCGGCCGATCAGCTTCATCAGCGCCTTCACGGTGCGGGCCGCGCCCTTGCGCAGC
>CAMDPA010000228.1 GCA_945903565.1 Devosia equisanguinis
AGCCACGCCAAGGGGCCCGGCGGCATCGTCATTCCCGAACGCATCATCACCAAGGCCCCGACCGCGGAACTGCGCGAGAACCAGAAAGACCAGGACAGTCTGCCGCCCTACGAGGTGCTGGACGACATCCTGCGCTGCCTCGTCGAGCAGGAGATGCCGCTCCATCAGATCGTCGAGCGCGGGCACCCCGCGGAAACCGTCAAGAAGGTCGAGCGATTGCTGTGCATCGCCGAGTACAAGCGGCGGCAGGCCGCGCCCGGCGTGAAGATCTCAGCGCGCAACTTCGGTCGTGACCGCCGCTACCCTATCACCAACAAGTTCCGCGAGGATGTTGCCGCACCGTCTGCGACTTTGCCAGGTGCCGCCCCCAAACTCGTTGCACCACGCGCCGATGGCGGTGAGGTAAGCTGACCCGCTTCATGAAGGCGCGCGATGCAAGGCCGGATGTCCTACATATGGATGACGCGGCCGTAGGCATCCAGCACGCTCTCGTGCATCATCTCCGACAGGGTCGGATGCGGGAATACCGCGTGCATGAGATCTTCCTCGGTGGTCTCGAGGTTCATCGCGACCACGAAGCCCTGGATCAGCTCGGTTACTTCGGCCCCGATCATGTGAGCGCCAAGTAGCTGCCCCGTCCGCGCATCGAAGATCGTCTTGACGAGACCTTCAGGCTCGCCCAGCGCAATCGCCTTTCCATTGCCGCGGAACGGGAAGCGCCCGATCTTGACCTCACGACCGCCCTCCTTGGCGCGCGCCTCGGTGAGGCCGACGCTGGCGATCTGCGGGTGGCAATAGGTGCAGCCGGGGATCTTCGCCTTGTCCATCGCGTGAACGTCGAGCCCCTTGATGGCCTCGACACACAGCACGCCCTCATGCTCGGCCTTGTGCGCGAGCATTGGCGGTCCCGCAACATCGCCGATCGCGTAGATGCCGGCCACGCTGGTCCGCCCCAGGCCATCGGTCACGATCGTACCGCGCTCGATCCGCACGCCGAGCCCCTCCAACCCAAGCCCCTCGACATTACCGACGACGCCGACCGCCGATATCATCCGCTCGGCAGCGATCCGCTCGATCTTGCCATCACCGGAATCGACGCTGACCGAAACGCCGTTCGTCGTTTTCTCAACGCCGGTGACCTTGGCCCCGGTGATGAATTTCATGCCCTGCTTCTCGAACGCCTTGCGGGCGAGTGCTGCGATCTCGGCGTCCTCGACGGGCAGAATCTGCGGCAGGACTTCCACCACCGTCACGTCAGCACCAAGCGTGCGGTAGAACGATGCGAACTCGATACCGATCGCGCCGGAGCCCACCACCACCAGCGACTTCGGCATCGCCTTGGGCACCATGGCTTCGAAATAGGTCCAGATGCGATCGCCGTCCGGCTCCATGCCGGGCAGCACGCGCGGCCGCGCGCCCGTCGCCAGAATGATGTGCTTGGCTTTGTAGGTGCCGGCGCCGAGCACGCCTTTGGGTGCGGGATGCTGTGGTTCCATCGGCTTCTTCGTGGTGGCCGAAACCACCACTTCGCCGGCCCTGGCGATCCGTGCCTCGCCCCAGATTACGTCCACCTTGTTCTTCTTGAGCAGGAAGCCGACGCCGCCATTGAGCTGCCCCGACACGCCGCGCGAACGCTGAACGATCGCCGGCAGGTCGAAACCGATCTGGCCATTCACGACGACGCCGAAGCTTTTTGCGTTCATCGCATTGTGCAGAATGTCGGCAGAGCGCAGCAGAGCCTTCGTGGGAATACACCCCCAATTGAGACAGATGCCGCCGATATGCTCGCGCTCCACGATCGCCGTCTTGAAGCCAAGCTGGGCAGCACGAATAGCCGTCACATAGCCCCCCGGGCCCGACCCGACGACGAGGATATCGAAGCTCTGCTCAGCCATGGAATTCTCCGAAAAACTAGGAACTTTCTGCAGCGGAATCGCACAACGGGCCCCGGCGAGATCGCCAGGGCCCGTGTTGTTCAAGTGGCATCCTACTGTCTTGCGACGCCCCGATACAAGACCTTACACGTGGTGGGCCTCACGCGGGGTGAGCCTTACTCGTGGTGGGCCTACACGTGGCAGCGGGCGCCGAGATACAGGTTGAGCAACTGATTGTACCTGTCCACCTCGGCCTGCTGAGCGGGCGCGAGCCTAGCACCGCGGGTGGCAGCCTCGACGCGCGACGGCGTGCCTTTGGAGTCGAGCTTGTTGAGCTCGCCACGAACCGATTGGCAACTGCTGCCCGCCGGCATCGCCATTGCGCCGGGATCGCCGCTGGACCCGGCCTGACTGCTGGCGCATCCCGAAAGGCCAACGCCTGCAAGGCCGACAGCCGCAACGATCATGCTCGATGTCTTAAATCGCACCGTTACCTCCACTTACACGAATTGTTGCTGCAGAAGTCTGGCAGTCCTGTGGCACTAGACCAAACTTCGCAACGACTTCGATAGGGACGGTCGTCCAGAGGAGCCATCCTGCGGGAAGCATTACGCCTTCTCCCGCAAGACCGCGCCGAAGTTGTGACGAACGTCTCCCACGATGGCTTTCCTGAATCCGACTAACGGGTCACCGCCGTGCCAGAAACCGGCATACTGCCCACCGTTGCGCCGGCTGCGGCGGGCGCAACCTTGGCAGCGACAGTCTTAGCAGCAGGCGCCGCCTTGGTCGCGGCTGCAGCGACAGCAGCAGTGGCCGGTGCGGCAGGAGCAGGTGCGGCCGCCGTGCGCGGCAGCGTCGAGCACTTCTCCTGATAGTCGGCGTTGACCTTGTTGAGCTGATTCGCCTTCGTGAGGTCGGCCGGTGTCATCTTGTACTTCTTGGCCGCCGCTTTCTCGACCTTGTCGGCGACGCCTTCGCGGCGCAGCGTGTCGATCTCGAGAGCAAGATTGCCACAAGCCGGATCGACCTTCTGGGCCGTCTGTTGCTGCGTCAGCGACGACGTCGTGACATCGCTGCTGCTGGATCCGAACAGATCGCCGCCGGAGCAACCCGCCAGAGCAAAAGACCCAAGTAAAACGAATAGCGGCACGCGGAGCGTGGCGAGCATTGTTGGCACTCCCGAAGTTGTTTTGATCCCCAAACTCAAATACCCGAGAACATTTTTGAACTCGGAAGTCTGATTAGGCCTGCGCCCAACCCCAGGCAAGCCGCAGGCAGGGCTGTAGCACCATCACGCAGTGGACAACTAGGGGACAACAGGTTGAAAACATCGCCCGGTGGCGGTTCCGCAACACATTCAATGAACGCAACTCTTTGACTTGCCTATAGAACGAAGTGCCGAACGTCACCGTGCCACAATTATAGCGCAGCGCGGCGCACACGCCGTCACACCAGCATGCGCACAGGATCCTCGATCAACTGCTTGAATGCATTGAGCAGCTCCGCGCCGATCGCCCCGTCGACCACGCGATGATCGCACGACAGCGTGCACGACATCACCGTGGCGGCCTCCACTTGCCCACTCGCGCCGATCACCGGACGCTTCTCGCCAGCGCCCACCGCAAGAATTGTCGCGTGCGGCGGATTGATCACAGCATCGAAATTCTTGATGCCGAACATACCCAGGTTCGAGATCGACGTCGTGCCGCCCTGGTACTCGTGCGGCGCCAGACGCCGTTTGCGCGCCCGCTCCGCGAGATCCTTCATTTCGTTTGAGATCTCACCCAGCGTCTTCAGCTCGCCATGCCGGATCACCGGCGTGAACAGACCACCCTCGATCGCCACGGCAACGCCGACGTCCGAATGGCGATGACGAATCATGCCTTGCTCGGTCCATGGTGCATTCGCGGCCGGCACCTGCTGCAGCCCCAACGCCATCGCCTTGATGATGAAATCGTTGACCGTCAGCTTGAACGCGCGCGGCCCCGCTTTTGGCGCGGCCGTATTGATCCGCTCGCGCGCGCGCAGCAACTCGTCGAGCCGCACGTCCAGCGTCAAATAGAAATGCGGGATCGTCGACTTCGACTGCGTGAGGCGCTGAGCGATGATCCGGCGCATGCCGTCGTGCGGGACGACATCGTAGGTGCCCTGCTCGTAGAGCGCGAAAATCTTGTCGTCCGCCATCGGCGCGATCGCAGGGGCAGCCGCAGCAGCCGTCGTGATCGCGGTGGCCCCGGCGGGGGCGCCAGCGGGGCGCGAACCACCCTTGGCGGCACCTTCGATATCGCGCTTCACGATACGCCCATGCGGGCCACTGCCACGCATTGCGGCGAGATCGACGCCGGCCTCCTTGGCGAGCCGCCGTGCGAGCGGAGAGGCCATCACGCGCGCGCCGGCATGACCGTTCACCGCGTGCGGCTGCGACGGGGCCGTTGGCGCGACAACCGGCGCAGCCTTTGGCGCGTTGGCCGCAGCGACAGGCGGTGTCGCGGCCGCTGGTGCAGGCTTCGGCGCGGCGGCACCGGCAACCTCTCCGTCGGCCAAAAGAATCGCGATCGGCGTGTTGACCTTGACCTTCTCGGTACCCTCGGGAACCAGGATGCGCGACATCACGCCCTCGTCGACGGCCTCGACCTCCATCGTCGCCTTGTCTGTCTCGATTTCGGCGATGACCCTGCCGGACTTGATCTGCTCGCCCTCTTTCACCAGCCAGCGGGAAAGCTTGCCCTCCTCCATGGTGGGCGACAGGGCAGGCATCAGGATTTGCGTGGGCATGAAGAACTCGCTCGGGCTCGTCAGAGTAGGCTCATCGATCAGCAGGATCAAATTTGTGATCGCGTCAAGCGTAACACACGCCCTTCGCCGCCTCGACCACCTGATCGACGGTCGGCAGCGCCAGCTTTTCGAGGTTGGCCGCATACGGCATCGGCACGTCGGCGCCCGAAACCTTCGCGGGCGGCGCGTCGAGATGATCGAAGCAATGGATCGCGGCCTGCGCGCAGATCTCCGAGCCGACCGAACAGACCGGCCAGGACTCTTCCACCGTCACGAGGCGGTTGGTCTTGCGGATCGACAGGAAAATAGTTTCCAGATCGAGCGGCCGCAGCGACCGTAGATCGATCACCTCGGCCTCGATGCCGTCTTTCGCCAGCACGTCTGCCGCGTTCAGCGCGTACTGCATGCTACGCGAATAGGACACGATCGTCACATGCCGGCCCTCGCGCGCGATTCGCGCCTTGCCGATCGGCACCAGCCAGTCGTCCATCTTCGGCACCTGGCCGGGAACGCCGTAGAGGATCTCGTTTTCCAGGCACAGGACCGGATTGGCATCGCGGATCGCGCTCTTCAGCAGGCCCTTCGCATCGGCCGGATTTGAGGGAGCAATGACCTTCAGCCCCGGGACATGCGCATACCAGGACGAGAAATCCTGGCTGTGCTGGGCGCCCACGCGCGCGGCCACGCCATTAGGCCCGCGGAACACGATCGGAGCACCCATCTGGCCGCCCGACATATACAGCGTCTTCGCGGCAGAGTTGATGATCTGGTCGATCGCCTGCATGGCGAAGTTCCAGGTCATGAACTCGACGATCGGCTTAAGGCCGGCCATCGCCGCGCCGACACCAATGCCCGCGAAACCCTGCTCGGTGATCGGCGTGTCGATCACGCGCTTGTCGCCGAACTCCTCGAGCAGGCCCTGGCTGACTTTATAGGCGCCCTGATACTGAGCGACTTCCTCGCCCATCAGGAACACGTCCTTGTCGCGCCGCATCTCCTCGGCCATCGCATCGCGCAGCGCCTCGCGCATGGTGACCGTCACCATTTCGGTGCCGGCGGGAATTGAGATGTCGCGGGCCACCACGGCCGAGGCCTGAGGGGCAACCTGTACCGGAGCAGCCGCCGGAGCGGGCGTTGTCGGACGCGCGGCTGGCGCTGGCTGTTGCGACGCCGCCGCAGGTGCTGCCACCTCGCCATCGCCGGTGATGATCGCGATCGGCGTATTCACCTTCACGCCATCGGTACCGGCCGGAACGAGGATCCGCGCGATCCGCCCTTCGTCGACGGCCTCGACCTCCATGGTCGCCTTGTCGGTCTCGATCTCGGCGATGACCATGCCGGACTTGACGGCATCGCCCTCCTTGATCAGCCACTTGGCAAGCTTGCCCTCCTCCATCGTCGGGGACAGCGCGGGCATCAATATCTGGGTCGGCATGGGCGTCGCGTTCCTCAGTTCGTTACTACGTCTATTTCGACTCGACGGTCACATATCGACCGTGAAAATCACAGCTCGTGTCGCCTCCGCCGCCCGCGCATAGTACCCAGCAAGCGCATGGATCTCGTCGACCACCGAAACCTGGAGATCGGCGTCCTTGGGGCCGGAGTAACCCTTGCGTTCCACCAGTCCCGCACGTGCCCACACCGCATCGTCGCGCATCATCGACAGCGCGCTCGAAATCCGGCGAACCAAGTCGGCGTCCTTGTAGTCGATACTGTACAGATTGGGAACGCCGAGCGGCGCTCCCCCAAAAATCACCCGCGCTTCCGCCGGCGCCCCCGCTTGTGGAAAACCGCTCGAACCGTGCAGGCAGAAATGCACGGGAAACCAGAGCTTGTCGACCTCATGCAGCCAGTTCGCGTCCCACCGCTCTTCCACGACGCCCGCAACCCAGGAGGCACGCGCGCGTGCCTCCTGAATCGACAGCATGTGCCGCTCATCGGCGGAATCGAGGGCGAAGAGGACACCGCGACCGGACATGTCAGATCACGATATCGGTCCATAACTCTTTCGGATCGGGCTCGGGATCGTTCTGCGCAAACTCCGCCGAGGCATTCACGATCTCGCGGATGCGCGCGTCGAGGCGCTTCAAGTCATCCTCGCTCGCCCACTGCCGCTCGATCAGCCGAACGCGCACGCGCTCGATCGGATCGCGCTCCTCGCGCACCTTGTCGACTTCCTCGCGGGTGCGGTATTTTGCCGGATCGGACATCGAGTGGCCGCGATAACGATAGGTCAGCATTTCCAGGATGTAGGGACCGTTGCCCTCACGCACCCAGGCAGCGACCCGCTTGCCGGCGGCGGCAACCGCCCGCACATCCATGCCGTCGACCTGCTCGCCGGGGATGTCGAACGACCGCCCGCGCTGCGAGAAATCCGTGGTCGCCGCCGAGCGCTCGATCGAGGTGCCCATCGCATAGCGGTTGTTCTCGATGACGAAGATTACCGGCAGATGCCAGAGCTTGGCCATGTTGAAGGTCTCGTAGACTTGGCCTTGGTTGGAGGCGCCGTCGCCGAAGTAGCACCACGAGATATTGTCGTTGCCACGATACTTGTTGGCGAACGCGAGGCCCGCGCCAAGCGGCACCGACGCGCCGACGATGCCGTGACCGCCGTAGAAATTCTTCTCTTTCGAGAACATGTGCATGGAGCCACCCTTGCCCCGGGAGTATCCCCCCTGGCGCCCCGTCAACTCGGCCATCACGCCCTTGGGGTCCATGCCGCACGCGAGCATGTGGCCGTGATCGCGATAGGTCGTGATCACCTGATCGCCTTGCTTGGAGGCGAGCTGCAGCCCCGTCACGACGGCTTCCTGACCGATATAGAGGTGGCAGAAACCACCGATGAAGCCCATGCCGTAGAGCTGGCCGGCTTTCTCCTCGAACCGGCGAATCAACAGCATGTCGCGATAGGCCGTGATCTCCTGCTCGCGCGGCAAATCCGGGACCGGCCCCGCCGCCGGAACCGCCTTTGCACTGCCGTTTGCCTTGACCTGCTGCTCGACCGCCATCAGAGCCTCCTTGCCGGACATCGTGAGATTGGCCGCCCCCGCCTCGAACGTGCGCCGGGGGCCCTTCTTTCAGACTTGGTCCGGTGTGACCTCAACCTGCCCGATAAGTCAAGGTCGTGGCATGGCCTAAAACGTTCCCCCCTTGGCTCGTCCAGGCCGTCCAGTCGCCTATTCCGAATGCATCAGAGATGGCCTCGCTAGAACCGATGGGCGGTGCTACCGTTCACTTTTTTGAGAAAGAAGTGCATATTTTTGCAGGGATTCATGACCATGACCTTGGATGCAATTTCAGCGGGCATGCTGCATCAGATAGAAGAGCACTATTTGGTGTGGATCAGATCTGGACGCTCCTCGAACTTCCTTCTTGATCCGCCGGAGCTCACCCGTCTCTACTCGATGCTCCACGACAACTCTCGCATCCGGGAGGCCGTATATTCAACCTTCGCGGAGTTTATCCGCATCAGCGAGGATCATTTCGTTACCGTGGCCGCTCGGAATTGGCAGAGAAACGGGCGTTCCCCGCTCCAACTGCTGACCGGAGACAAGCTGATTGTCGCCAGCCATTGGGCAAACAAGCGCACGAACCAAGAAGATGCGTCACATACCGCGGAGTTGGAGTTCATTCGCCTCAGCGAGGAAGCCAGGGATCTGGAGTTCAGTCGGCAATCGCCGGCCAGGGCTGCAGTAAGGACGGATCGCAAAATAGCTGAATCGTGATCTGTGTGCGTGCGACCGTGTGACTCGGCAGCGCGGGATTCCTTGTCCCGGCGAACAGTCGTACGCCGTTGCATGATCGACAGACAAGCCATTCGGCAAAGATGGGAAGCCGTCGGGTGCA
>CAMDPA010000229.1 GCA_945903565.1 Devosia equisanguinis
CGAGATCATGGCCTTGCTCCGGTCAAGCGTGCTCGGCCTCATCCGCCGCACCGGACGCAAACCCACCGAAGCCCGTCCCGCCTACGCCGCCCACCCCAAAGCCGCGATCAGGCTGCTCATGGGCTCATGAATTGAATTGCCCTGGTCCGAGGGAATCCCCTGTAACTGTTTTGATTCACATCAAGTGGAAAGCGCTCTAGACTCGTCATTAGATCATCGAGTTGCTTCTCGGCCGCGGTGACCGAAACTCCGCGAGTATCCAGCTTTTGTCTTAGGCCGGTCAGCTCATCCTCCTTCTCGCCGAGAGCTTTTTCTTTCAAAGCCAAATCTCGATGCGACCGGTTCGTTTCATCAATTTTCTTGCTAAGCTCGACAGTTAAGGCATCAATTTTTTTCTTATCGAATCGCCCCTTAATGGCGGCGCCAGCAACGGCTCCAAATATTGCGCCCGCGCCATTTTTGAACAGCTCCCAAAATAACTCTGTTGCCCATGCTGGCAGATTCATGTGTGCCCCCCTATGCAATCCCCGTGGCAATTCAGCTTAATGATGGGGGCGGAGGCTTGCAAGCAGACGCTGGGATGGGTCTCGCTTCAAATTGCGAGAGCGGCATCTGTTGAGTTGGCGACGCAAAGGAAGCAAGTTCTTCGGCGCCCTTGCGGCTTACCCGCCCCAAAACAGCCGTACTGTTGCCGATCGGTAATAGCTTCTAGAGTCGGTCTCACGGGAGGCTAAGGGGCGGGAGACGATGGGAACACGTGCAACTGCGGCTTTGCTGGCGCTCGCCCTATGTCTCGGCGCAGCAACGGTTCATGCTCAATCGACCGGCGGCTTTGCTCAGTTCGTCGAATCCGTATGGCCGGACGCGCAGGCTGCTGGCGTGTCGCGGGTGACGTTCGACCGCGCCTTCAAGGGCGTGACGCCGGACATGGCGCTGCCTGATCTCGTGCTGCCGGGCAAGCAACCCTCGCAGGTGAAGGGACAAGCCGAGTTCGTCCGTCCGCCGCAGGACTATCTCAACAAGGCGCAACTCGCCCAGCTCGCCACCAACGGCAAGGCGTTCCTCGCCAAACACCTGCCGTGGCTCGAGCGCATCGAGCAGGAGATCGGCGTCGAGCGGCATGTGGTGATGGGCATCTGGGGCCGCGAGACCGCCTACGGCACGCACAAGCTGCCGCACTATGCCATTCGCGTGCTGGCGACGCAGGCGTGGCTGGGGCGGCGCAAGGAGATGTTCCGCAAAGAGCTGATCGCTGGGCTCAAGATGCTTGAAGATAAGCACATCACGGTTGAGACGATGCGCTCGTCGTGGGCTGGCGCGCTCGGCCTGCCGCAGTTCATGCCGAGCGAGTACGATATCCACGCCTACGATCTCGATCGCGACGGCAAGAAAGACATCTGGAACTCGGTGCCCGATGCGCTTGCCTCCGCCGCCAAGCAGCTCAAGTCGAAGGGTTGGATTCTGGGGCTGCCGTGGGGCTTCGAGGTGACGCTTCCCGCCAAGGTCGATTGCGCGCTGGAAGGCCCCGGCGATGCGCGTAGCCTCGGCGAATGGGCCAAGCTCGGCGTCACCCAGATCGGTGGCAAGCCGTTTCCCGAAAAGCTCAGGGATCAGCCGGCCTATCTGATGTCGCCTGGCGGCACCCATGGCCCGATGTTCCTGGCCACCGAGAACTTCAAGGTGATCCGCGCCTACAATACGTCCGATCTGTACGCGGTCTTCGTCGGCCACCTCGGCGACCGCATCGCGGGCGGCGGCGATTTCGCGACGCCCTGGCGCGGCATCGGGCAACTGCCGACCGCCGAGATCGAGGAAACGCAGCAGCGGCTGAAAGAGCGCGGCTTCGCGATCGGCATCATCGACGGCAAGATCGGCTCCAACACCCGCAAGCAGATCGGCCTGTTCCAGCGCGCGAGCGGAATGGCGGTCGACTGCTGGCCCGGCGCGCCGACACTGGCGCGCCTGCGCGCATCGGTGGCGACACGATGAGCGGAGTGCAGCGAAAGTCCTGTTCTTGCGCGGCGGCTGTGCTGACGCTGCTGCTTCCGCTGTCGGTCAGCGCCGCGTTAGCGCAAACCGCCAAGCAACCCCCGCAGCAACGTCTGGGCGCCCCCACACCGCCGCCGCCCGCACCGGCCCCCCGCACGCTCGACGAGCTGATCGCGCTGCTCGATGCGGAAGCGCCGAAGGCAGGCGTATCACCCGCGATCGTACGCAAGGTTCTCGCAGGCTTCGAGCGCGAGCCCGAGGTGGTGGGGCTTGCCGCCTCCCAGACCGAGCACGAGCGTACCGTCGGTCAATACCTGACGCTGCTGGTCACGCCCGAGCGCATCGAGTTGGGCCGCGGCAAGCTTGCCGAGATGGCCGGTGTTCTCGACAAGGTCGAGTCCCGCTTCGGCGTCGACAGGCACGTGCTGGTGGCGCTGTGGGGCATCGAATCTCGGTTCGGCACGGCACAGGGAACGCGGCCCGTGATCCGCGCGCTCGCCACACTTGCCATCGACGATCCACGCCGCCCGCAGTTCTGGCGCGCGGAGCTGCTACAGGCGCTGAAGATCATCGAGCGCGGCGACATCGCGCCTGAGCAGATGCTCGGCTCCTGGGCCGGCGCGATGGGCCACACGCAGTTCATGCCCTCGACCTTCAACCGGTTCGCGTTCGATTTCGATGGCGACGGCCGCCGCGACATCTGGGGCTCGGCCGCCGACGGGCTCGCCTCGGCCGCGAACTACATCGCACACTCCGGGTGGCAGCGCGGCGAAACCTGGGGCGTCGAGGTGGTGTTGCCGGATGGCTTCGATTTCGCGCTGTCTGATCCGCGCACGATGAAGCCGCTGGAGTTCTGGCGCGAACGCGGCGTGAGCGCGGCGGGCGGGGCGGCGTGGCCCGCCTCCAAGCTCGAACACAGGCTGCTTCTGCCGGCCGGCGCGAAGGGCCCGGCGTTCCTCGTCAATCGCAATTTCACGGCAGTGCTGCGGTATAATCCGGCGGTGTCGTATGCGCTCGCCGTCGCCCACCTCGGCGACCGAATCGCCGGCCGGGCCGCCATCCACACCGCGTGGCCGTCGACGCCGGCGATGGCGCGCGCCGACCGCCAGGAGTTGCAACAACGCCTCACCGATCGTGGCATGGAGACCGGCGGTGTGGATGGCATCATCGGTAGTTTGACGCGCACCGCGATACGAGCCTATCAGAAGGCGATCGGGCAAGCCGAGGATGGCCATCCCAGCCTCGATCTGCTCGAGCGGCTCCGCAACGAGCCCTGACGGTTTGAACGGCTCGCCTGGGCCAAGAGGACGATGATCATGCGCCGCATGTGGCGGACTGGTAGGGCAAGTGGTACTGCGGCGCTCGCCGCGGTCGTGCTTGCGCTCGTCACCATGCTCGCTTGTGGGGATCACGCGAAGGCCCAGCAAGAAGGCGCGCCCGGCGGCCTCGCGGCGAACTTTCTCAATCCGTTCCCGGAAAACGACGCGTGGCGCGGTCTTGTGGTCGGCGACTATCTCGCGGAAGGCCTGCTCGTCGGCCTGCTCGATGCCATGGCGACAGAGAATCGGCTGCAATTGCAGCGCCGCCACCGGGCGATGACCACGCTGACGCGCGATACCGACGACGACGTCAAGGCGCTCGAGGATTTCGTCACGAAGGAGAAGATCCATATCGTCGTGCTGATGCTTGGCATGGCCGATCGCGGCGGCATCCGGTTGCCCAATGGCCGCCGCCTCGCCGTCGGGCAGGGCGACTGGCGCGCGCAGTACAGCAGCCGCGCCGAGCGGATCGTCAGGATGCTCCGGCGCAAGGGCGTCGCGGTCTACTGGGCGGGCTTGCCGATCATGCGCCGCTCCGATTGGAACGAGGATATCGAGTCGATCAACGAGGTGATCCGCGAGCGCGCGCTGAGCAACGGCGCCCGCTACATCGACGCCTACAAGGAAAGCGCGGACGAGAACGGCGCGTTCAGCGATCGCGGCCCCGACCTCGCCGGCAAGGTCGTGCGCCTGCGCGATCAGGAAGGCTACGATTTCACGCCGTCGGGCTATCGCAAGCTCGCCTTCTTCATCGAGCGGCAGATGAAGCGCGACATGAGTGCAGCCCGCGAGGAGCGCGCCATTCCGCTGGCCGGTGCGGAGGCGGAGCAAAAGCGCATCAATCCGGAGGCGGCGCGCATTTCAGGTGTTCCCGCCGAGACGCCGCAGCCGGGCCCCGCCGCCATCGGCGCCAGAGACGCGAAGGGCGACGCGAAGGATGCGCGGGCGGCAGCCTCCCCCGTTGCGCGCGCGTTGATCCAAGGTGGAACGGCGGCCGCGGAGTTGACGCCACAGGGCGGCGACATCAAGGCCGACAACGTCCATGTGTCGTTCAAGTCGCTTGCCGCCGGTGGCCGCGAGGAGCAGGTCACGATCGAGATCGTGCGACCGGCATTGTCCGCGTCCGTGATCCAGCTGATGACGCGGCGCGACAAGGGCGACAAGCCCAGCCAGATCGGCGAGACGCTGACGGATACCCTCTCCAACGGGTTGCTCGTGATGCGCTCGGTGACATCGAGCCGCCCGGCTGGTGATCGCGGCGCGAGCAGCCGCACGTCGCTGACGCAACAGCCGTTCTTCGTCGCCCTGGCGCGCGGCGAGCGCCTGCCGCCAAAGCCCGGCCGCGGCGACGATTTCCGCTGGCCGCGCGAGGATGACCTGCCGCCACCGCCAACGATTGCCCCGGCCAAGTCGGCCCCGATCGCGAGCCCGGTGCCGCTGAAGGAGCCCACCAAGGCGCGGCCAAAGCGTTCCAGCAAAGAGTAATGCTGCTGTCTGTTGCATGAGCGGCGGTTCGGTTCATCGCTTCACTGAGTACTCATCCTTCACCGGCACGCCCCATGTTTTTCTACGCTTCAAAGATCATCGGCGCGCTGATCTGGCCGTCGAGTGTCATCACGCTGCTGCTGCTTGCGGGCGTGGTGCTCATGGTACTGGGGCGCGGTCTGCAATGGGCCAAGCGATTGCTCACGGCGGGCGTCGTGCTGTTGATCGTGTGCGGATTGTCCCCTCTCGGCAACTGGATGCTGCTGCCGCTGGAGCAGCGTTTCGCGCGCGGTGCCCTGCCGGGGGAGATTGCGGGGGTCATTCTGCTTGGCGGCTTCGAGCTTCCCGGCATCAGCCGGGCACGGGGCCAGTTGTCGCTCAGCGAAGGCGCCGAGCGGTTGACCGAGGGGATCCTCGTCGCACTGCAGCGGCCGAAGGCACGCGTCATCTTCGTCGGCGGCGACGCCAGTCTGATCGGCGAGCGGCGATCAGCTGGCGGGCCCATTGCATCCTATATGCAGGCGGTCGGCATCGCACCTGAGCGGATCGTGCTGGAAGAACACTCGCGGACCACCCACGAGAATTCCGTCTTCCTGGCGCGAATGCTGCCGCCCAAACCCGGCGACCGCTATGTGCTCGTCACATCGGCGTTTCACATGCCGCGCTCGGTCGGCACCTTCCGCCGCATCGGCTTCGACGTGATCCCTTGGCCGGTCGACTATCGCACACGCGGCCGCGGCGACTTCTGGGAAGGGTTCGGCTCTATCCCATCGGGGCTCGAGCGCTTGGACTTGGCGTTCAAGGAATGGCTGGGGCTTCTTGCTTACCGGCTATCGGGGCGTACCGGTGAACTCTGGCCGGGGCCCGAATCCGCTGGTCCTGGCCCCGCCGAAGCAGGTGCCGTGGCCGTACCCGCCCGTTGACCATTGTTGGATGGAGCTGCAACGCGGTTCAGCAAACCTGACGCTGAGCATTGAGATGCGGCACTTAGCCCCTTACGGTAGAAGCATCCGAGCCCTGAGCGGACAAGAGGCCCGTGTCCGGACTTCTCAGGTCTTTGCTTCGGCGGAGTTTTATCGCAAAACCTGGGAGACCACTTTTGCGAACATCGCCTAGGCTCGCAGTAAGGCGCGTACACCCATGGTTGACACCCGTTCCGAACGCCGGTTCCGCGATCCATTTCCCAGGTGGTCGCTGCTGATCGCGCTGGCCTCGGTGCTCGCCGCATTTGCCGTGGTGCTGAGTGGACAAGCCAGCAGCATGCTGCAGCGAGTCGAGCAGTTCTATGGCGACGTTCGGACGTCGCTGCTCTCCGACCGGCTGTTCGCCGATCATCCCGATATCGTGTTGGTGAGCGTCGGCGAGAACGTCGATGCGACGCGCTCCACGTTTGGGCAGAAAGCGGAACTGGACCGGGCCCGGCTCGCGCGCCTGATCGAGATCATCGACGATGCGGCGCCGCGCGCCATCGGCATCGACGTGCCGTTTGCGGGAGCCACCGATCCGGTCAAGGATGCGTCGCTGCAACGCGCCCTGCGCGAGGCCAAGGCGCGCGTCGTGTTCGGCGTCCGCGACGAGGCGGGTGGCGGAAATCCGGAGCGGCGAGCTTTTTCGGACCGGTATATCGCCGGCACCGGAAGGGCTGTCGGCCATATCGCATCGCTGTACGAAGGCGATCGTGTCACGCGCTACGATTCAGGCGCGCTGGCCCTGTCGCGCACGCCCGACAGCTTTGCCGTGTTGATGGCGCGCGCGCTGCGGCCCGAGGTGCGCCGCAACTTCGGCCGGATCGCCTGGCTGCAGAAGGTCGACCCCAACGGCTGGGTTACGCGTTGGGTCAATGTCGCCGCACAACAGCCGTTCCGCCTGTTCTATGGCGAGGAGATCGTCGACAACACCAAGGCGCTGCCGGTGCGGGCGCTGGCCGGCCGGCTGGTCATGATCTCCTCCGGATTCAGCGAGGTCGAGCGGCATCGCACGCCGCTGACCGTGATGACCGGGGAAGCGGTGCCCGCGATCCAGGTGCAGGCGCAGGCCGTCGCGCAGTTGCTGGACGACCGCGGCGTTGGGGAGTTGCCGCCGCGCACATCGCGCATGCTGCTGTTCACGCTTGCCGTGCTCGCGGGGATCGTCGGCTGGTATCGCGGACTGCGGACAAGTATCCTCGGCTGGCTGGCGGCGCTCGTTGCGCTGATTGCGGTCGACGTGTTCGCCTATTCCTGGCTCGGGCTGGTGCTACCGGCCGTGCAGATGATCGTCGCTTGGTTCCTGGGCGAGGCCGCCGGCCGCAGCCTGCGCCGCATTCTGGCCTGGGAAGAAACCAACGGCCGCCCGTGGCCCCTCGAAGACTCCGGCGAAGCCGGCCTCTTCGACACCGGACCGGCGTCCGAACGCAAGGAGCAGACGTAGAGGGGAAGGGGAAGGGCTCCTGATCCCGGCGGCTGCCACCGGCGACGTTGCAACGGTGCAATACGTACGCGTGTCTTGACGGAGCCAAGCGTTGCTTGGACGCTCTTGCACCCTACGGCTTACCCGGCTTCTCGACGTTGCGCACCGGCGTTTCCGGTTTCAAGCCGCCCTTGCGGCGGGCGAACGTGTTGGCGCCGTTCGCCTGCCAGTCGCCCTTGGCGGCGTTGTCGGCAAAGGCTTGCCAGTCGGGTGACCAGTCGCCGAGATCGTAGCCGTGCCAGGGCGGTTGCGCGGGCGCGAGGCGCGGCAGGCCGAACTCCTCCCACAGTTTGCGTGAGCGCTCCATGTAGGGCTTGGCGGGAAGCGCGAGCGGCGAGGTCGGCGCCTTCAGCGTGGCATCCATCAGGATCGAGGATTCGCCGCCGCCCGCACTTGCATGTGACGCACCCGCTTTGGGACCGTGACCGCCGGCCTTGTGCGGCACGATCAGCGTGTCGTCGTTCGGGTTGAAGCGGTAGGCCATCGACCAGAACACGGCATCGGTGTTGCGCGCGTCGATGTCCTCCGACACTGCGATGACGATCTTGCCGCACTGCGCCTGCAGCGTCGATGCGCCGTTCAGCGCGCGCCACACTTCCGACTGCGGCGTGCCGTGGCGCATCTCCAGGAACAGCACCTTGCGCAGGTTGGTCAGCGGCTCGTGCATCACGACGCGCTTGATGCCCTTCACCTCCAGGTGGTTCTTGAGGTGGGCATAGAACAGCGCCTCGTAGGCCGACTTCTTGAGGATGCTCGATTCAGACGGCGTGACCTCCGAGAGGATCGAGGCGAACACGGGCTTCGCCTTGCGCGTGATCGCGGTCACGCGCATCGACATGTTGAAGTCTTCGAGTGCGATGTGGCCGTGGCTTTCGCCGAACGGGCCCTCCGGTTCCAGCAGCTCGGTATCGACGAAGCCTTCGACCACGATCTCGGCGTCGGCGGGGATTTCCAGGTCGATCGTCTTGCAGCGCGTGACGCGCATCGGCCGCCCCGCAAGGCCGCCGGCCACCGCCATCTCGTCCTGGTCGGTGGCGAGCTTTTGCGGGCCGGTGAACGACACCACGGGGCACGCGCCGATCACGATCGCGCACGGCATCGGCTGGCCGAGCTTCTGATACTTCAGCCAGTGCGCATAACCACCCGCGCCCGACAGCCGCGAGGCCATCCGCACGCCGAGCCGGTCGGGCGCCTTGAGGCCGGCGCGATAGGTGCCCATGTTGCGGATGCCGGTTTCGGGGTCTT
>CAMDPA010000230.1 GCA_945903565.1 Devosia equisanguinis
GCGTAGTAACGACTTACCACCACAAGCCCCACCGCGCTCGACAGGTCACCGCTTAAAGCAGCCCTGGAGCCGCTCTGTAGCCGCCATAGCCGCTTTGAGTGTAAAACAGCGTGCAAAACTTTCCAGATTCCAGGGGTAAACAGCGTCCAATAGTTTCCACCCTGGTTCATGCGATCATCCGGCTTTTGGGCTGGAGAATCTGGGGTGTTGTTCATGGATATGATTGCCGAGATCCGGCGCCGTCATCTGGTCAGCAAGGAGAGCATCAGCTCGATCGCACGTGACCTGAAGTTGTCTCGTCCTACGGTTCGCAAGCATTGCCGGACGCAGGCCGCGCCGGTTTATCGCCGGCAGACGCAGCCTGTCCCCATGCTGGGGGCGTTCCAGGAGAAGCTGGAAACCTGGTTGCGGAGGGAGCGTCTGCTGCCGAAGGCCCAGCGGCGCACGGCGCGGCGGCTGTTCGAAGGGTTGCAGGCCGAGGGGTATCATGGCGCCTACGACAGCGTGCAGCGTTTCGTTCAACGCTGGAAGGCCGCCAAATCTGGCGCCTCTCTGGCGCAGGCCTTTGTTCCCCTGGCGTTCGCACCCGGCGAGGTCTGCCAGTTTGATTGGAGCCACGAGCATGTCGAACTCAACGGCGTCATGCAGACGATCAAAGTGGCACATTTTCGCCTGGCTTTCAGCCGCCAGATGTTCGTCGTGGCCTATCCGCGGGAGACCCAGGAGATGGTGTTCAACGCGCATAACCGGGCATTTGCGTTCTTTGGTGGCGTGCCCGCGCGGATGGTCTACGACAATCTGAAGGCCGTGGTGGAGACGATCTTCACCGGCAAGGAACGGCTATTCAACCGCCGCTTCATGGTGCTGGCCAACCATTATCTGTTTGAACCGGTGGCCTGCACCCCGGCCTCTGGCTGGGAGAAGGGCCAGGTTGAGAACCAAGTCGGCAATATCCGGGAATGGCTGTTCACCCCGTTGGCGCGCTTCGCCAGCTTTGATGCGTTGAACGATTGGCTGGCGACGCGCTGCCGGGAACTGGCTGCTCGCAAACATCCGGTGACCCCGGAGCGGTCGATCGCGGCGTGCTTCGTTGATGAGCAGCTTGCTTTACGGCAGGTCAGCGCGCCGTTTGATGGGTATGTGGAGCACATGGTTCGGGTTTCCAGCACCTGCCTGGTGGTGCTGGACCGCAATCGCTACAGCGTTCCGGCGGCATTTGCCGGACGCGCGGTCTCGGTGCGCAGCACCGCGGCCGAAGTGCGCATCGTCGCCGATGGCGCGGTGATCGCGACGCACACCCGCCGGTTCGGACGGGACCTATTGATCTGTGATCCCTGGCATTATTTGCCGATCCTGGAGCGCAAACCCGGGGCGTTGCGCAACGGCGTGCCGTTCCGCGAATGGGATCTGCCGGTCGCGATCGAGCTGGTGCGGGACCGTATTCTCAAACAGCCGAAGGGCGATCGGGCCTATGTCGAGCTGCTGGTGCTGGCGCGCGATGTGGGCCTGGAGGTGCTGCAGGTGGCCTGTGAATTGGTGTTGGAGGGCAACGTCGTCACCGCGGCCGTGGTGCTGAACGAGATGCGCCGCCTGACCGCACCCGCGGCGCCGGCGATGCTGGCCATCCCCGATATGCTGAAGCTGCACCGCGAACCGCGCGCCGATTGCGCCCGCTACGACCATTTGCGCGAGGTGCGCCATGTTATCCACTGACAAGCCGGGCACGGAGCGCCACGGCATCGACCGGCTGGCCCAGCTCAACGCGCTGCATTTGTATGGCATGGCCACCGCCTGGAGCGAATTGCTGGCCGAGGGCCCGCGCCGCCCGATGCAGCCCGAAGCCTGGCTGGACCGGCTGATCGAGGCCGAGCGCGCCGATCGCCAGGTCCGCAGTCTGCGCTACCAGCTCAAGGCCGCGCGCTTCCCGGTGCATCGGGATCTGACCGGGATCGATTGGGCCGAAACACCACTGCCAAAGGCGCAAATGCTGCAACTGGCAAGCGCCGCCTTCATGGAAACCGCGCATAATCTGATCTTGGTGGGTGGCACCGGAACCGGAAAAACCCATCTGGCGACCGCCTTGGGCGTGGCCGCCATCCATCAGAGCAAGCGCGTCCGCTTCTTCAACGCGGTCGATCTGGTGAACCAGCTGGAGAAAGAAAAACAGCAAGGCAAAGCCGGCAACATGGCCCGCCAGCTGGTCCAGGCGGACGCGGTGATACTCGACGAATTGGGCTATCTGCCATTCCCCGCCTCAGGCGGCGCCTTGCTGTTCCATCTGATCAGCCAGCTCTACGAGAAGACCTCGCTGATCGTCACCACCAACCTCTCCTTCGCCGAATGGGTCGGCGTGTTCGGCGACGCCAAAATGACCACGGCCTTGCTCGACCGCATCACCCATCACTGCGATATCCTCGAAACCGGAAACGATTCCTTCCGATTCAAGCAGCGCAAAAAACAGACGAAATCAGGCTGACCAACTGGAAACTTTTGGACGCTGTTACGTGGAAACTATTGGACGCTGATTGACACCTGACGCATAGGCGCGCTTCAGCGCTTCGAGTTCAGGTGCCGTCCAACTCATCGGAGCCAACCTTTGTCCTTGACCCCAAGCCAATCGGACTGGCGTTTGCCGCCCGTCGGGGGTTGCCGAGCCAGCACGCCGGCTGCGATGTCCGCGTTTTCTGTTTTCCTGCCGGCCTCGGGCGCAATCCCGACCTGATCTTCCAGGTCGCGCCATTTTTCGTCGGGCCAGCGATCGGCTCCGGCAATCCAGGCAGCCGCGCGGGCGTAAACCCGGCAGTCGAGCACCTCGTTGCGCTCACGCAGCTTCTGCCATTCGAGCCGCTGGAACCCGCGCTTGGTTTTGACGGTGACCAGTTGCTCGGCGACGAGCTGCTTGACCCACTCCGCTTCCAGTCCTCGCGGCAGGTGGATGTATCCCGCAGGATAAAAAATCCCCTCGGCGATCTCGTTGTCGGTCGGCCGGTTGAGCCGCAGAAATCGATAGGTTTCGCTCTTGAAGGTGGCGACGGCCACGGTCCAGAGCCGGGCGCCACGACGGAGCTTGCGGCCGCCTTCCGTCACATCGACGTAGCTCGGCCCGACAATGGGCGCTGCCCGGTTGAACCCTTCGACACCATTGACCGGCGCGACCTGGCCTTGTCCGACGTGGCGCGCCCAGGCATAGACCGCGGGAGCCTCGTAGCCGGTATCGATACTGAGTCTGGCAATTCCCAGCCGCGCGCCATGGGCATGCGGAAAGGTTTGGTCGAGCAGCGCCGAAAGCTGAGCCCATGTCTGGGCATGCTCGGGCCCGCCCTCGATGATGATGTGATCGACGAACCAGCTCGTCAGACCACGGCCCCAGGCCCAAACCGAAACTTCGATCCGGTCTTTCTGAACGTCGGCGCCAGCGGTCAGAAACAGCCCGCCAGCCGGCACCGTGCCGACCTGCCATTGTTCGCGTCGCTCGTAGAGCCGCTGCCAGTCGGGCGCCTCGCCGGTTTCCATCCAGGTCTCGCCAAGCATGCTGTTCTTGAAGCTCCGCTTGGCCTCGTCCGTCGCCTGCGCCGTCTCCCAAGCCCGGGCGATCTCCACCCAGGACAGCCAGCCCACCGGCGAGTAAAGCGCCGAGAGGTGGAACCCGATCGTGCCCGGATCGGACGATGTTGCGGTCGTTCGCCACTCACCGGCCGCGAGCATGGCCGTCTTGTGATGTTCCTCGATCGCGCCCTCGCAGGCCTCGCAACGATAGCGCGCCGTCTCTGGCCTGCTTTTCTCCCACCTGAGCCGCTCGAAGCGCAGCCACTGCCGGTGCTGGCAATGCGGGCACGGCACGACGAAGCGACGCTGATCGGACGCCTCATACTCCCGCTCGATCCGCGAGATCCCGTGGATGGTTGGCGTCGAGGCCAGGAACACCTTGCTGCGCCATGCGAACGTGCGCGTGCGCGCCTCGGCCAGCGCTACAGGGTCGCCTTCCTCGTCGGCCGACGGCGGATAAGCATCGACCTCGTCCAGAAACAGATAGCGCGCCGGCATCGAGCGCAGCCCCACCGCGCTGTTGGCGCCGGTCATGACCAGCAGCCCCGCGGGGAATTCCTTCGATAGCACCGTGTTGCCGGCGTCGCGGGAACGCGCCGGCTTCACACGCGCGCGCAGAATTGGGCTCTCCTCGATCAGCGGATCAATGCGCTGGCGCGAGAAGCGCTTGGCGAGTTCGACGGTCGGCTGCACCGCCAGCATCGGTCCTGGCGCATGATGGATGACGTAGCCAATCCAATTATTGCCTGCCTCGGTCGCGCCCACCTGGGCGGCCTTCATGAACACGACGCGCCGCGTGGCATGCGACGGCGACAGTGCGTCCATGATCGCCCGCATGTACGGCGTCCGATCGGTGCGGTAGCGCCCGGGCTCGGCTGACGCCCGCGGGCTCAGCATGCGGTGCTGGTCGGCCCATTCGGAAACGCTGAGCGTCGGGTCCGGCGTCAGGCCATCGCGCCAGGCACGGCTGAAGTCCTCGTCGCCATCGAACTCGGTCAGCTCATCGGAACTCGGGTTGGACCTCGGCAAGATCGGCGAGGTGTGATCGGACATAGGCTTCCAGAACCTTTTGCATCGGATGCGTCTCCACACCCAGCTCGGCCGCCATCAATGCCGCGACGCGCACCGGCCAGTTGATCCAACCATCGCGCTCCTCGCGGGCGAGTCTGAACACCAGCGCCATGGCCCGCGCCCGGTCGACCGACTCGCCTTTCATGCGTTGCAGCCGCAGCCGTGCCAGATGCGCCTTGGCGATCTCGTGGGCGGTGCGGGCCTGGACGAAGGTGACGCCACCTCCCTCCGGTCCGCTGACCGGGAGCCCTTGCTCCTTGAGTGTCTCGCGGACGGAGCCGACCGCCGCATCGGCGACCGCCTTCAGCTTTTGTGGCCTGGGTTTGTCGCGTCCGGGCTCCGTCGTGCGCTGCCAGGCGGCATCTGCCTTGGCGGCATCGACGGTGCCATCAGGTTCCAGCGTGATGCGCCCTGCCGTGGCCGCGCGCAGCACGGCAACATGGCTCACGCCGCGATGCCGGGCATAGGCGCGGATGGATAATCCCATGATCGTCAGGGCCCAAAGAAAGCAATTTCATTACACGATAATCGAGTTGGCTTCCTGCCGAAGTGAAGCATTCATGGGCTCATCGCAATGGGAGACCACCATGCGCAACAGCAAAGAAACCCGCACCGCCCTCGACGCCTTCGTCGGCCGCAAAGCCGAGATCGACACGATGCTCGATCGCCTCAAATCGCTCAGCGATGAGCACTTCGGCTACGCCCCCGACGACATCGACTGGGGGCACGTCGGAACCCTCGGCCACTACGCCGATATCTTGAAGCGCATCACCGACGCCGCCTTCAAGGAAGGCGAGCACGCCGAATAGGGCGCTCGCGCTCACGACCGCCCCGACCGGCTGGCCGGCGGGGCTCGGGGCAGTAGCAGGGCCGCGATGGTCGCGAGCCCGCTCAGACTGAAAGGGTCAGCCCCATGAAACTCTCCGATACCCAACTCGTCATCTTGAACGCCGCCAGCCAACGCGACGACCGCCTGGCGCTCCCTCTACCCGAACGCCTCAAGGGCGGCGCTGCGACCAAGGTGGTCGCGAGCTTGATTGCAAAGGGCCTGGTCGAGGAAGTCGACGCCAAGCTCGGTGATCCGATCTGGCGCAAGACCGGCGATGCTCACGGCGTAACCCTCGTCGTCACCGACGCCGCGCTCGCCGCCCTTGGTATCGAGGCGGACGCCAATCCTGCCGAAGCGGGTCGCCTTGCCGCTGCCATCGATGACGGCGGCTTGGTCGGCGGCACTCCTGCCGATAAGGGGCGGGTTGCCGCGATGGTCGAAGCAAACGCCAAGGCGCATAAGCTGCGCGAACCGCGCAAGGACAGCAAGCAGGCTCAGCTCATCGCCATGCTGCGCCGGGCCAAGGGAGCAAGCATCGATGAAATCGTCGAGGCCCTCGGCTGGCAAGCTCACACGGTACGAGGCGCGATTGCCGGCGCACTCAAGAAGAAGCTCGGTCTGAACGTCGTCTCGGAGAAGTCAGAACGGCGCGGCCGGATCTACCGGATCGCCGATTAGACTCATGCCTTGCGGGTCCCTGTCGGCCTTGCCACTGTGGCCGACGGGGATACCATCGAGCCATGAAAATTAGTCGCCGCGCGTTCATCCTTGCTGCAATCGGCACGGTGGCCGACACTCCTGCAATGGCCCAAACCATCCCGAGAAACGCCCCGATCATCGATGATCTGAGCAGCGAAGCACCCACGGCCAGCATCGGCACGTCCTGGCAGCTCTTCACCGACCAAGTAATGGGCGGGGTTTCCACGGGCACCATGAGCCGCGAAGTGGTCGGCGGCCGTCTTGCCATCCGCATGCGGGGAGACGTCCGCCTGGAGAACAATGGCGGCTTCGTACAGATGGCGCTCGATCTTTCGCCCGATTCCGGCGTGGTGGATGCCAGCGCATGGAGCGGAATCGAGCTGGATCTCTACGGCGACGACCAGGAATATGGGATGCACCTTCGGACATCCGATCTCACGCGTCCTTGGCAATCCTACCGGCAGAGCTTTTGGGCCTTGCCAAAATGGCAGACGATCCGGCTGCCTTTTGCCGGCTTCAGCGCTCACCGCACCGAGATCCCGCTCGATTTGCGTCGATTGCGCCGCCTGGGGCTAGCCGCCATTGGGCGCGCCTTTTCAGCCGATCTTGCTATCGGCGGCTTGCGGTTTTTCAGTTGAAGCCGCGAAGCGTCTCCCCGATCCGTTTAGCCACGCGCTGCCGCCGGTCGCCTCCTGCCAGCGTTGAACAATGACGTCGACGTACTTGGGATCGAGCTCGATCAAGCGAGCGCGCCGTCCCGCCCGCTCCGCCGCGATCAGGGTGGTCCCCGAGCCTCCGAATGGATCGAGCACGATATCCCGGCTCTTGGACGAATTGCGGATCGCCCGTTCGACCAATGAGACGGGCTTCATGGTCGGATGCAGGTCGTTCTTGTGCGGCTTGTCGATCGACCAGACATCGCCCTGATCGCGTGCCCCGCACCAGTAGCGGTCGGCGCCATCTTTCCAGCCGTAGAGGATCGGCTCGTACTGGCGCTGGTAGTCGGCGCGGCCCAGCGTGAAGGTGTTCTTGGCCCAGATCACGAACGTCGACCACTTGCCGCCGGCCTCGCGGAACGCCTTCTGCAGCGTGTCCAGTTCCGAGGACGACATGCAGATGTAGACCGCGCCCTTGGTGACGCTGAGGATGTTGACGCTGGCGTCGTAGAGGAACGCACCAAAACTCTCGCCCAGCGCATCGTTGAGGATCGCGCGGTTCTTGCCGCGCATTTTGTCCTTCGCCGAGTTGGCGTAGTTGACGTTGTAGGGCGGATCGCAAAACGTCATGTCGGCGAGTTCGCCGCCGAGCAACCTCTCGACATCGCTGAGCACGGTGGCATCGCCGCAGAGCACGCGGTGCTCACCGCAAATCCAGATATCGCCGGGGCGGCTGATGGGCTCGATGGGTGGCTCGGGTGCCTGATCAGGGTCGTCGGTTTCGTCCAGTGTGCCGGCGAGGAGGCGATCGATGTCTGCCTCGTCAAAGCCCAGCAGTTCGAGATCGAACGCTTCGTCCTTCAGGGCCGCCAGCTCCATCGCCAGCATCTCTTCGTTCCAGCCTGCGTTGGTGGCGATCTGGTTGTCCGCGATCATCAGCGCGCGGCGCTGGGTCGGCGTGAGATGGGCGAGGACAATCACCGGCACCTCGGCAAGGCCGAGTTTGCGCGCAGCCAGGACGCGGCCGTGGCCCGCTACGATCACGCCGTCGTCGCCGACCAGCACCGGGTTCACGAAGCCGAACTCGGCGATCGACCCCGCGATCTGCGCTACCTGGTCCTCGGAATGAGTCCGGGCGTTGCGCGCATGCGGGATCAGCCGGGCAAGCGGCCAGCGCTCGACCGTGTCGGGAAACGACATCGGCATCTTGTTCTCGCGGTGTGGGGTGACCGGCGGCCGGGTGGTAACCGGGGTGGTAACTGTACCGGGCTGGTTACCACCCCCCGGCAGCGCCATGACTGGCGGATTACCGGGCCTTATTGGCCACGGCCGGGGTGGTAACTGGTAACTGGTAACCTCGATTTATTGGCTGTCGGTGGCGAAATCTCGCGCTCAGCCCGCCAGCATCCGATATTGGCCAGGAAGGACCCGCGATATCAAAGGCTTAGGCGAATTGGTCGCCCATGGGCGTTGCTTCGGGTGCGAGGCGGTCGAGTGAGCCGCGCTCGTCTCCCTATCTTGCCAACAAACCTAGCGGTTTTCGTCGAATCTGTCTGGTGTGAAAGTGTCTGGCAGACACTTTTCGCTACGGCACGCACAGACCGAAGACGCCGTTCGGGTGGCGATGACGACGAGCATCATCGTGCCGATTCCGATCTGGCTGT
>CAMDPA010000231.1 GCA_945903565.1 Devosia equisanguinis
GGCATCGGCCGGATCGCCGCGCGGGTGTTCGAGCAGCTCGTCACGCACCCGCCGCGGACGATGCGGATGCTGGTCGACGAGACGAGGCGTTGTAGATGGTACGGGTCAGTTCAGAGGACGACCTGAGCCAAGGGGATAGGTATGATCCATGCCGCCCCCCCAAGGGTTCAAAGGCTGACGAGACACGTCCGTGCCCGTCAATCCCGCCCCACCCAAATGAAGACATAAACATCTCTTTATATCCACTTGCGTTGCCTCCGATCCGCACGCTATAGAAGCGCCCGTCAGGCCGTGCGGCAGTCCCTTGGACTGCGCAGCCCATGGGTGTGCCCGCCCCCGAATCCCCATGGCCAGAATTCACCCACCCCCGAAAGGAACCGTAATGTCGAAATCGAACGACTACGTCGTGAAGGACATCGCTTTGGCCGAGTTCGGCCGCAAGGAGCTGAACATCGCCGAGACCGAGATGCCCGGCCTGATGTCCACGCGCGCCGAGTACGGCAAGTCCAAGCCCCTCAAGGGCGCCCGGATCGCCGGCTCCCTCCATATGACCATTCAAACCGCCGTTCTGATCGAGACGCTGGCGGAGCTCGGCGCCGATATCCGCTGGGCCTCCTGCAACATCTACTCGACCCAGGACCACGCCGCCGCCGCCATTGCCGCCAAGGGCATCCCGGTATTCGCCATCAAGGGCGAGAGCCTCAAGGACTACTGGGAGTACACCCGCAAGATCCTGGAGTGGTCGGACGGCGGCGTTCCCAACATGATCCTCGACGACGGCGGCGATGCCACGTTGTTCGTGCACTTGGGCTACTTCGCCGAGAAGGGCGACAAGGCCGTGCTCGCTCAGCTCGAAAAGCCCAGCGTCGAGGAAGAAGAGATCCTGTTCGCGCTCGTCAAGCGCACGCTCAAGGAGAAGCCCGGCTGGTTCTCGCAGCTCGCCGCCTCCATCAAGGGCGTGTCGGAAGAGACGACCACGGGCGTGCATCGCCTGTATGAGCGCGAGAAGAACGGCACGCTGCTGTTCCCCTGCATCAACGTCAACGACAGCGTCACCAAGTCGAAGTTCGACAACCTCTATGGCTGCCGCGAGTCGCTGGTGGACGGCATCCGCCGCGGCACCGACGTGATGATGTCGGGCAAGGTCGCGATGGTCGCTGGCTACGGCGATGTCGGCAAGGGCTCGGCGGCATCGCTCCGTCAGGCGGGTTGCCGCGTGTTGGTCTCCGAAGTCGACCCGATCTGCGCGCTGCAGGCGGCGATGGAGGGCTACGAGGTCACCACGATGGAGGACGCCGTCACCCGCGCCGACATCTTCGTGACCGCGACCGGCAACAAGGACATCATCACCGTCGAGCACATGCGGGCGATGAAGGACCGCGCGATCGTCTGCAACATCGGCCACTTCGACAACGAAATCGATGTCGGCGGGTTGAAGAACATGAAGTGGGTCAACATCAAGGACCAGGTCGACGAGATCGAGTTCCCCACGGGCCGCCGCATCATCCTGCTGTCGCAGGGGCGTCTCGTGAACCTCGGTAACGCGATGGGCCACCCCTCGTTCGTGATGTCCGCCTCGTTCACCAACCAGACGCTGGCTCAGATCGAATTGTTCGGCAACACCGGCAAGTACGAGAAGAAGGTCTACGTGCTGCCCAAGCACCTCGACGTAAAGGTCGCAATGCTGCATCTGGCCAAGGTCGGCGCCAAGCTGACCACGCTGACGAAGTCTCAGGCCGACTACCTCGGCCTGTCCCAGAAGGGCCCCTTCAAGGGCGACGCCTACCGGTATTGATCGGTCCCAATGGTGTCAGACCCTCCGGGTCTGACACCGGAACGTGCCAGAACAATTTCTGCGAAACCACCGCTGCGTCGGCAAGCAGCGCTGGCGCACGGTGTCAGACCCTCTCTTGCTTGCCTGCATTCTGCAGGACGGGTCTGACACCTCCCTACGCCGCCTGCTCGATGTCGAGATAGGCGTCGAACGCCGCCCAG
Organism: Devosia equisanguinis; assembly: GCA_945903565.1. Taxonomy (GTDB): domain Bacteria; phylum Pseudomonadota; class Alphaproteobacteria; order Rhizobiales; family Hyphomicrobiaceae; genus CAMDPA01. The sequence goes on from CAMDPA010000231.1 coordinate 1,996, forward strand.
AAGCGCCCGCGGTTGTCGTCGGCCTCCTGCAGGATCTCGTGGCGGGCGTTGGCGAGAACAACATGCATGCCGGATTTCACGCGCGCGGAAAAATCCTCGGTCGCGGCCTGCGCGGTGATGACGTCTTTCCCGGCGATGAAAAACAGCAGGGGTATGCCGATGCCGCGCGCATACGCGGGGTCGCTGATCTCCGCCATCGAGCGCATCGCGGCGCGCACCCAGCCGATGGTGGGAACACCGACGGTCAAATGTGGGGCAGCCTCGACCAGTGCCCGGCTGCGGAAATAGCGCTCGCGATCCGTCGTCAACCGGTTCTTTTCGAATTCCACGCGGTTGGCGCGCCAATCGGCAAGTCCGGGAACGCCGCGTGTCTCGAAACCCGCCAGACAGGCCGTTTCCGCAAGCATCCGGGCAACAGCAGCGGGCATGCCCAGCTGCGCCCGGGTCAAGGCGACCATCGGCGAGCTCAGCACCATCCGGTCGAACCAGGAGCCGGGTTTGCGCGCCAGCCGCAGCAGCACATGCCCGCCCATCGAATGGCCCAGTGCAATATACGGCGGCGGGCAATCCGGCAGCACGACCTCGCGCATGAACGCGGCGATGTCCTGCTCGTATTCGGTGAAGTTCTTGATGTGGCCATGCTGCTCGGCGGTGACCACACGGTATGAGCCGCCGTGCCCGCGCCAGTCCATGGTCGCGACCGCATAGCCGCGCCGGCGCAAATCGGCGATCATCTCGAAGTATTTCTCGATGAACTCCGTGAATCCGTGAAACAGGCACACCGTGCCGCGGCGCGGGCCACGGGTTGCCTCGAAGCGCGCGTACCGCATCGGCTGGCCGTCGTAGCCCGGAAATGTCCCGACCACGGCGCCACTCGGCACCGGGTTCCTGGCCAGCGAAAACAGCTCCATCCCGCGTCCTCTGCCGTTGACCGCGCGCGCGCCGACTCATGCGGCGCGGCCACGCCATCCTACACGAGGCAGACCCGTGAAACGAGGCAAAGACGGCGCGCCGACGGTTCAATACTGGCGGTAGCGGTCGTCGCGATAACGCCACTGCGGCTGCGGCTGCGGTGCCTCCGCCGAGCGGTGGTCGATACCCTCGGCCTGCAACACCTGCCCGGTGCAGCGATCGACCGTCAGATCGAACACCTGACCGTTGGCCCGGCGTGCGCGGATATGCGCCACGTTACCCGCCACCTGCGGATCGTGGAAATCGTGCCAGCCGCGGCTTTCCAGGCGCTCCCGGATCACGTGACGCGGCAGGCAATCGCCGGCGACGCGACCATCATTGCGATAGCGCGGCTCGGCATAAGGTGGCGGCGGCGGCGCGTAACGCTGCTCCTCGCGATAAACCGGCGGTGGAGCGTAGTAGGGTTGCGAATAGCGCGGCGCGGGCGGAGGCGGGGGAGCGGGATGGCGATAGATATCGCTGTAGCGGCGGTCCTCGTAGGGCGATCCCGGGGGAAAGCCGTGATCGAGGTCGGCGGCCTGCGCTGGCGCGGTGCCGGCAAGGCCGAGCAACGCCGCGGCGGCGACGATATGAGTGCGTGTGAGCATGAGCTTTTCCAACCCGGGCTGACTGACAGTGCCTTACGTGATCCCGCATCGCGGGCTCCCCGTGCCCACACCCTCTACCGGGGAACCTGAACGCGACATGAAGATGCCGCGTTTTCAACGCGATTGCAATTGGTTGAGCCAACGTCGGACTGGCGTTTCGGCCACAGGTGTTATGCTCAGCGCACGGCAAACCCGAGCGCACGATCGAGCGAGTAATAGCCGGGGCCGCTGACGAACACGTGGAACGCGGCGACCGCCCACAGCACCGTGTATTCCATGCCGAGCTTGTTCCAGAACCACTTGCCGACGCGCCACCGCTCGAAACACGCGACGGTGAGAAACAGTGTCGCCATCGCCGCCGCCGGCCGCGTGAACAGGCCGAGCACCAGCAGCGGCCCCGCCACGAGGTGGTTGATCGCAATCATTGGCGCCCACAGCCATCCCGGCCGGTAGCCCCATGAGTCGAGCGAACGCGCAAGCTGCCCGATCGTCTGGTTGGGATTGCCGGTATCGGCGTACATGCCGAACGCAAACCGCAACCCGTGCGGAATCAGCAGCAGCCCCACCGCGATGCGCAACGCGGCATCGGCGAAGGGAGCAAGCGTGGCGAGGAAGCTGGGGTCGAGCATGGCGCCTGCGGGGTTGGGATGGTGATACGGTGGACGTGATTGGAGTCTGCCCCATCCACGCGCGGTCAGATACTCTCGACGCAACAACCGATCCGCTGCGTCCCCGGACAAGCGTTCCGACCGATAGGTCGGAACGTGAAGATCCGGGGGCTTCACCCCCATCAGAAGGGTCAAGATCCCGGATAGCCTCGCTCCGCTCGGCTTCCGGGAACGCAAACGGAGAGGGAAGCGGCCTTAACTTTGCGCCTACGGGGTCTGACCCCAGTGGTGGCTCGACACGCGTTCACAACGGAATATTATCGTGCTTCTTCCAGGGGTTCTCCAGCTTCTTGCCCCGCAGCATATCGAGTGCGCGGCATAGGCGGCGGCGCGTATTTCTCGGCACGATCACTTCGTCGATGGAACCGCGCTCGGCCGCCACGACCGGGTTGGCGAAGCGCTTCTGGTATTCGTCGATGCGGGCCTTGACCTTGTCGGGGTCGCCCAACTCGGCGCGATACAAAATCTCGACCGCACCTTTGGCCCCCATCACGGCGATTTCCGCGGTTGGCCACGCGTAATTCAAATCGCCGCGAATGTGCTTCGAACTCATCACGTCGTACGCGCCACCGTACGCCTTGCGGGTGATCACCGTCACCTTCGGCACCGTTGCCTCCGCGTAGGCAAACAGCAACTTCGCGCCGTGTTTGATCAGGCCGCCGTATTCCTGCGCGGTGCCCGGCAGGAAACCCGGCACGTCCACGAACGTGACGATCGGGATCTCGAAGCAATCGCAGAACCGCACGAACCGCGCGGCCTTCCGCGACGCATCGCTGTCGAGCACGCCGGCCAGCACCATCGGCTGGTTCGCCACGATGCCGACCGTCCGCCCCTGAAGCCGCGCGAACCCCGTCACCATGTTCTTGGCGAACGCTTCCTGAATCTCGAAGAAATCGCCCTCATCCGCGATCTTATGGATGAGTTCCTTGATGTCGTAGGGCTTGTTGGGATGATCGGGGATCAGCGTGTCGAGCGCGACCTCGGAACGATCGGCTGGATCGCGCGTCGGCAGCACCGGCACGCCCGACGTGTTATTCGACGGCAGGAAATCCATGAGACGGCGCATTTGTAAGAGCGCCTCGACATCATTGTCATAAGCGCGATCGGCGACCGAGGAGCGCGTCGTGTGCACGCGCGCGCCGCCCAGCTCCTCCGCCGTCACGGTCTCGTTGGTGACGGTCTTCACGACATCGGGGCCGGTCACGAACATGTAGCTCGTATCCTTCACCATGAAGATGAAGTCGGTCATCGCGGGCGAATAGACATCGCCGCCCGCGCACGGGCCCATGATCACGCTGATTTGCGGGATCACGCCTGATGACAGCGTGTTGCGTAGGAATACTTCGCCATACCCGCCCAGCGCCGCCACACCCTCCTGGATGCGAGCGCCACCGGCATCGAACAGGCCGACGATCGGCGCGCGGTTCTGCAGCGCAATGTCCTGGATCTTCGTGATCTTCTTGGCGTGCGCTTCCGACAACGAGCCGCCAAACACCGTGAAGTCCTTGGCGAACACGTAAACGACGCGGCCGTTGACCGTGCCCCATCCCGTGACCACACCGTCGCCGGGGATCTTCGACTTCTCCATGCCGAAGTCGGTGGAGCGATGCTCGACGAACATGTCGAGCTCCTCGAAGCTGCCTTCGTCCATCAGCAGATCGATGCGTTCACGCGCGGTCAGCTTGCCACGCTTATGCTGGGCATCGATGCGCGCTTGCCCGCCACCGAGTCGGGCCACCGCGCGGCGCCGCTCCAGCTCGTCGATAACGTCCTTCATGCCGTCCGCCACCCTGGTTCGCCGTCGCCCTCAAGCTTGCGTACCACGGGGCGGCGCGGCGGCGCAAAACCGACATTGGGAGGGGTAAATGCCGCGCGAGGGAAAGCGAGCGGTCACGCCGACTTGCGGAACGGCAGCAGCGGCGGGGCCGAGGGTGGCTCCTGGACCTGGGCCGGGGCTGGCACGGTGGCGCGTGGCTCCTCGACGGTCGCAAACAGCATCGCGGATATGAACGTCACGCTGCCCGCCCCCATCAAGAGCCAGACGAGACCCGGCGGCAACAGCCCGTGCAACGCCGACAACCCCAGCGCGATCGTCAAGGTCAGATAGGCGCTCATGCTGCAAAAACTCAGCCAAAACCAGCGACGTTGCCCCACGGGTGGAACCCCCGCGCGCAAGAATTTCTGGCGCCGTTGCGCCGTGCTCCAGAACGCCCACGTCAGCCCACAGCCAAGGCCTGCCAACAAGCTCAACTCTCCGACAGCAGGCCACCAGCTCATCATTTTGCGTGCTCCCCCCGAAGCGCGTCTGCGTCTTGGAGGACAGTCGTAACACGACAAAGATCGGCCGCTAGATGGCGGACGGGCATTTACGAACATAAATATTCTGTGTGGGCGAATTTCAATACGCAGGCCGGCACGTTCAGCCGAGATTTCCCGCCCAAGCGACCAGGCGAGCCGCAGCTGACATCTCGAGCCATCGCTGCTGACGGCGCGTAGCGGCGGCATCGTCCCGGCCCCACCTTCCGACCTGGTAGTCCTCGTCGATGTGAGCGAGCGACCACGCTTCCTCCGCCGAGATGCGGCTTTCCCTGACCGCGAACGTAAGCAGCAGCGAACCCGTCAGTGCGGTCATGACGTGCAAACCAGCCAACGCAAGTGGACCTACCATTCCAAGGGCCGCATCGAGCTTCGCCAGTATGGCAGGATCCTGAGTGACCGGCATCACGCCGACCGCCTGTGCAAGCTCCACTCCATGCTCCTGTTTAGCCCAGGCGTGGATCGCCCCCCAGCCCTTCGACTGCTGCTCGACCAACTCGATCGGCTCGGGCGCGAGATAGCAAAGGAGGTCGCTGCCGGCATACGCGAGGATGCTCGCGCGCACATCTGCTTCGCGGCCCGTGACGCCATCCAGCGCCGAGTTGACGAGCCGCGTCAGCAGCATCGACAACGGATTTATATGTGTGACCTGCGCGTCCCATTCGCCGGCAAGGGCCTCGGCGAGTTCACGGCTGGGCACCGCCAGCTGGCGCTTGGCCGGCGTGCGCACGCCCCGGCCATCGAGCAGGATGCGAAAGTGCGGCGGGTCTCCAGCGGGCTCGGAAACCGATGCCGCCTGATAGAACCGCTTGCGGCGATTGTCTTCGGTGCCAGTCATGACGAACGCCCCCCGCGGGCCACCAGCACCCGGTCGAGCGCGGCTTCAACCGCCGCAAACTCGGTCACGATCGCATGGGCCCCGACCGCCGTCAGGGCAGCGACGGGATGATAGCCCCAGCCGACACCGATCGCGCCGACACCGGCGTTGCGACCCATCTCGATATCGAATGTCGTGTCGCCGACAATGACGGTCGCTTCCGGCCCGATATCTGCGTCGCGCATCGCCTTTTCGATCATCGAGGGATGCGGCTTGGAGGGATGATCGTCGGCGGTCTGGATGGTGATGAAACGCCCGTGCCAGCTTTCCTGGTCGAACAGGCGGTCGACGCCCCGCCGCGATTTTCCAGTAGCTATCCCGAGCAGGATATCCTCGCGCCGGATCAGCGCCTCCACCGCATCGCGCGCACCGGGAAACAAGGGATCGCGCGGGATCGCGCTGACGGCGGTCTTGGGAAACGCACCCTTGTAGCGGTCGGCAAGCGCTGCCCGCGTGCTGTCGTCGTGGCCGGGCGCAAGCACCCGGAACGCCTCCGGCAGCGAGAGCCCGACGACGCTCAACACGTCCCCGCGCGCGGGCGCGTCGAAGCCGAGCCCCGTGAAGGCGTGGACCATGGCCCCGCAGATCGCATCCTGGCTATCGACCAGGGTGCCGTCGCAATCGAAGATGACAAGTTTCATGGGCCGGGCTTATAGCAGCAAGGCGGGGGAGTAGGGAGTGGGGAATAGGGAATAGGGCAGCACTGATCGAGCCCGGACTTTCCTACTCCCAACTCCCTACTCCCCACTCCCTCAAAAACACGGAGTGCTTCACCAATGAACGGCGCTGAAAGCCTGGTCCGGTCGCTGCTCGCCAGCAAGGTCGATGTCTGCTTCACCAATCCCGGCACGTCCGAGATGCACTTCGTGGCAGCCCTCGACCGCGTGCCCGGCATGCGATCGATCCTGGCGCTGTTCGAGGGCGTGGTGACGGGGGCTGCCGACGGCTACTACCGCATGGCCGACAAGCCGGCCTCGACGCTGCTGCACCTTGGGCCGGGCCTCGGCAATGGCATCGCCAATTTGCACAAC
>CAMDPA010000232.1 GCA_945903565.1 Devosia equisanguinis
GCTCCGACCTCCGATCTGTAGACGCCCTGGATGGTGCGGACCTGCGCCTCGTGACGGCCATAGACGTTTTCGAGCGCCAACGATATCTCGCCGACGGTGGCTTTCGCGCGTGCGGCCTTTACCGCGAGATCGAGCAGGTTGGCGTTGCCGCGCGCGGCATTGGTGAGGGCTGCTAGGGTGGCCTGTGTGTGGGCTTCGTCACGCTCGGCTTTGAGGCGCGCGAGCTTGGCGAGTTGGCTATCGCGCACGGCCCGGTTGTCGACCTTGAGGACATCGATTTGCGCCTCGTCCGACGACGTGTACGTGTTGACGCCGACGATGGTCTGGCGACCGGAATCGATGCGCGCCTGGGTGCGCGCTGCGGCTTCCTCGATGCGCATTTTCGGGATGCCGGCGGCGATCGCGGCCGTCATGCCGCCGAGCTTTTCGACCTCGTCGATGTGAGCGAGGGCCTTGACGCTCAATTCGTAGGTCAGCCGCTCGACCGCGTAGCTGCCGCCCCAGGGATCGGCTACGCGCGTGGTGCCTGTTTCCTGGCTGATGAAGAGCTGTGTGTTGCGCGCAATGCGGGCGGAGAAATCCGTTGGCAGGGCGAGTGCTTCGTCGAGCGCATTTGTGTGCAGCGATTGCGTTCCGCCATGCGCAGCGGCAAGCGCCTCGATCAGGGTGCGCGCGACGTTGTTGAACGGGTCCTGCGCGGTGAGGCTCCACCCGCTCGTCTGGCAGTGCGTGCGCAGAGCGAGGGAGCGCTGATCGTTCGGTTTGAACTCCTGCTGGATGAGCTTGGCCCACAGCAGGCGCGCGGCACGCAGCTTGGCGACCTCCATCAGGAAATTCATGCCGATGCCGAAGAAGAACGACAGGCGCGGCGCGAACGTATCGATCGGCATTCCCGATGCAACGCCGGCGCGCGCGTATTCGATGCCATCGGCGAGCGTGTAGGCGAGCTCCAGGTCGGCGGTCGCGCCGGCCTCCTGCATGTGATAGCCGGAGATCGAAATCGAGTTGAACTTCGGCATCTTCTGCGCGGTGTAGGCGAAGATGTCCGAGACGATGCGCATCGAGGGTTTGGGCGGATAAATGTAGGTGTTGCGCACCATGAATTCTTTGAGCACGTCGTTCTGGATCGTGCCGGCGAGCTTGTCCGGCGGCACGCCCTGCTCCTCGCCCGCGACGATGAACAGCGCCAGGATCGGCAGCACCGCGCCGTTCATGGTCATCGAGACGCTCATCTGATCGAGCGGAATCTGATCGAACAGGGTGCGCATGTCGAGGATCGAATCGATCGCGACCCCGGCCATGCCGACATCGCCCTTCACGCGCGGGTGGTCGCTGTCGTAGCCGCGATGGGTGGCGAGATCGAACGCGACGGAGAGGCCCTTCTGGCCGGCGGCGAGATTGCGCCGGTAGAAGGCGTTGGAGTCCTCCGCCGTCGAGAAACCCGCGTATTGCCGGATCGTCCACGGCTGTGTCGCATACATCGCCGGATACGGTCCGCGCACGAACGGCGCGATGCCGGGGAGCCCATCGATGAAGTCCAGCCCGGCAATGTCGGCGGCAGTGTAGATGGGTGCGAGCGCGATACCCTCGGGCGTCAGGAAGGGTGTCAGACCCTCTGGGTCTGACACCTGGCTCGAGAGCTGTTGGCGTGCTGGCCCATCACCAGCCGTCGAAGGTTCCGCCAGGGTGTCAGACCCGGAGGGTCTGACACCGTCGGTGAGTGCAATCTTCGTGAAGTCGGGGATGTGGGTCATGGGCTGGCTTCGCCGGGTGGTTCAATATGTTGACCCGACAGTTGCGCCCGTGCCGGACGCGGTCAACCCCGACATGTGTCGCGACGAGGTGGTGCAGTCAGCCGGGGCATAAGAGCCTGCTACTCCTCAAGATACGTATCTCGATAAATTGCACGCACCGGGAACTCGAACCCGATTGATGCCAACGCGACCTGCGCCCCTGCCTCGAAAGCCTGCGGTGCTTGGGGCCAGCTGCCATCGGCGCCACGCCGCAGCAGTTCGATGGCCACTTTCGTCGAGTCGACAATGAGGATCTCGGCGACGCTGGGTAACGTGGCGTAAAGGGCGATGTTGCTCCAGGTATCGTCGCTGTTGGATTCGGAAAGGATCTCGATCAGCAGAACGGGCTCGGGCAGCGTGCGATCTTTTGGTGTTGAGGCGGAGCACGTTACACCGAGATCGGGAATGCAAAAATTCCAATGGGCTCGCAGGCGAGGTTGGACACCTGGCGCGACCACTAGAAGGCAGCCTGGCCGATTGCTTCTGAGATGGTTGCCGATCAGGATCGTTAGATTGGTATGGATCGTGCCGTGCGCGACGGTTGTTGCGTCTTGCGCACGCAATTCACCGTTCACCAGTTCATAGCGCGTGCCGGTGCCATCGCCGGGCCATTTGATGAACTCCTCGACGGTCATCAGTGGCGGATGATTTCGCGCGGCGGTGCTGGTCATGGGGGGCCTATCGTTCCCGGGGCGCCGGAGAAGACGGGGGCAGGCCCGTAGGGTGAGACCCCGGCGCGATTTGTCAACGATACCAGAAACTTCGCTGAATTGCCATGGAGGGACTGCTCTATTGCAGCGCCCCGCTGAACCGCACCGCGTCGGCCTCGCCCTTGCCTTTGGCCTCCGACTTCACGCCGCGGCCGGGCTCCGTCTCGCCAATCACCAGAGGTGTCTCGCCCGCCCCGCGCAGCGCGGCCATGACATCGTCGGCTTTCGCTGCCTCTACGACGAGGACCAGCCCGATGCCGCAGTTGAAGGTGCGCAGCATCTCCCCATCGTCCAACCGCCCTTGCGCCGCCAGCCAGCCGAATACGCCAGGTGCTTTCCAGCGTGCCAGATCGATGTGAGCTGCGATGCCGTCGGGCAGCACGCGCGGCAGGTTTTCGGTCAAGCCGCCGCCGGTGATGTGAGCGACGGCCTTGATGCCGCCGGTTGAACGCATCGCCGCCAGCACCGGCTTGACGTAGATCCGCGTCGGCTCGAGCAGCGCTTCGGCCATGGTCTTGCCGGGTGCGAACGGGGCAGGGGCTTCCCACGCAAGGCCCGCGTCGGCCACGAGGCGCCGGACCAGCGAATAGCCGTTGGAATGCACGCCCGAAGACGGCAGCCCGATCAGAATGTCGCCAGCCACGATATCCTTGCGCGGGAGCAGTTGGCCACGCTCGGCCGCGCCGACCGCGAAGCCCGCAAGGTCGTAGTCGCTGCCGGAATACATGCCGGGCATCTCGGCGGTCTCGCCTCCGCTCAACGCGCAACCGGCCTGGCGGCAGCCGTCCGCTATGCCGGAGATCACCACGCGAGCGGTTTCGACGTCCAGTTTACCGGTGGCGAAGTAGTCGAGGAAGAACAGCGGCTCCGCGCCTTGTGCCAAAAGGTCGTTGACGCACATCGCGACGAGGTCGATGCCGATGGTTGCGTGTTGCCCGGTATCGATTGCGATCTTGAGCTTGGTGCCGACGCCGTCGTTGGCAGCCACGAGAATAGGGTCCTTGAAGCCCGCGCGCTTCAGGTCGAACAACGCACCGAAACCGCCAAGATCGGCGTCCGCGCCGGGGCGCACGGTCGACTTCGCCAGCGGCTTGATCGCCTTGACGAGAGCATTGCCCGCGTCGATGTCGACGCCGGCCTCGGCGTAGGTGACCGGCTTGCTTTCACCGGGCCCGCCCTTTGCGCCTTTAGCTGCCATGGTGCTCTCCGGGCTCATTGGCTGGGGAATGCTCGGGCAAGGCGTTGACCACCGTCAAACTTTCGCGCCATAGCTCCCTACATGTGTGCGCGCCGTAGCACGCAGCCGCGGCCGTGCGCAATCAGGACCCGGCTTGCGACGTGTGGGAGTTCAGGGAACTTGCCGGAAGGGCGAACCATGGCTTGCCGCTGGATGATGCGCTGTTTCACCCTGACGCTGGCGCTTGCGCTGGCCCTCGCGGTGCCGTCGCACGCCCAGAACGACCGCGTGTTCACGGTCGGGAATTATCCTGTGGAGGCGCGCGCGCAGGATGCGGTAGCGGCCAAGGAAAAGGCGATCGCGGATGGGCAGCAGGCCGCGTTCCGCTCGCTGTTGAAGCGGCTCACTCCGGTGACGGCCTACAAGGCGCTGGATGGTCTGAAATCCGTGCAGGCGGCGAACCTCATCGAAAGCATTGCCGTGCGCTCGGAGCGCAACTCGACGACCAGCTATACCGCCAGCCTCGATTTCTCGTTCGATGCGCGCCGCGTGCGCGAGCTGCTGCAGCAGCGCGGCATCCCGTTCGTCGACGACCAGGCGGCCGAGACGGCAATCGTGCTGGTGGTGGTACCCCCGGCAGCGGCCGGGGCAGCCGCAGGTGCATCCAGTGTGGCGCTGAGCGCCAAGGCGTGGCGGGATGCGTGGACCGGGCTCGATCTGGAAAATGGTCTGTCCCCGGTCAAGCTGCACGACCGTCCCCAGGCGCTGACGGCGGACATTCTCAAGTCGTCGATGACCAATCCGGAAGCGCCGCTGCGCGCCATCGCGGTGCTGGCGAAGTCCGGTCAGGCGCTGTTGGCGGTGGCGGAGCCGGACATCGGTGCCCGTCGTCTGCACGTAACGCTGAGTGGCACCGATGCGGTCGGGAAATTCGTGCTGCGCCGGTCGTGGCGGATGGATCCGGCCGACCCGGTGTACGCCGCCGAGCTTGCGGCCGTGGTTGCGCTGGGCACGCTCGATGGGCGGTGGAAGGTAGCGCGCGCGCGCGGTGCGGCGCCGATGCCGGTTGCCGGTGCGGCGTTACAACCCGTGCAGCTATCCGTCGAATTTCGTAGTGCGCAGGAATGGCAGGGTTTGCAACGGCAGTTCAGGGAATTGCCGGGCGTGTCGGATTTCGTGGTCGGGGGCATTTCCTCGCGATCGGCCGATGTCGCGCTGCGCTATCCCGGCGGCGGCGGCGCGCTGTCGTCGGCGCTTTCGGCCGTCGGTATCGAGCTTCGGAGCAACGGCGGCGCTTGGATGGCCCGCGCGGTGAACTGAACCGGGGGGAGGCGCTGGAGCGTGCGTTCACCGCGATGAGAGTTGTGCCTGTGCTCTAGTAGTGATGGGCTCGACGCGGCACCGTGCGGGCGCTATTGAACGACCATGGCCGCCGCGAGGGGCCGTTTTGCGAGGGAGGATGGGGGCGGCATGGAGCCCGATGCCAAGTCGCCGAAGGAGAGCCACGTGCCACCGCCGCGCGAGACGAAGCCCGTGGTGTCAAAGCCCGTGGTTTCCGAGCAGCCCAGTTTCAACATTCCAAATTGCATTACGCTGGGCCGGGTTCTGACGGTTCCGTTCGTGTTCTGGCTGCTGTTGTCGGGCCGTTATCAGACGGCGTTCTTCATTTTCGTGCTGGCCGGTCTCAGCGATGCGGTCGATGGCTGGCTCGCCAAGCGTTACAATTGGCAGACGGAACTCGGCGCGTACCTTGATCCGCTGGCCGACAAACTGCTTGTCGTGTGCATCTTCGTGGCAATGGGCTGGCAGGGGGAGTTGCCCTCGTGGCTGGTGATCGCGGTGGTCTCGCGCGATCTGCTGATCATCACCGGCGTGATGCTGGCCTGGGTGCTGGATCAGCCGGTCAACATCCGGCCGCTCGTCGTCAGCAAGGCCAATACGTTCGCCCAGCTGCTCCTCGCTTCGGTGGTGCTTGCCGACACCGGTTTCGCGCTGGGCCTGGGCACGCTGCGGCTGGTGCTCGTGTGGGTAACCCTCGCACTCACGCTTGCGTCGCTTTGGGCCTATACGGTGATCTGGCTGCGGCACATGACGGGTGATTCGCCCGGCTGAGGAGAGTTTCGTCGCAAGAGCCGGAATGCCGCTTTTGCGAACTCTCCCGGGGTGGACCGTTGATATCACGCGGAGGGGGCAATGCGAATCGAGCGGCAGGTTCTGTTTTGGCTGTCGGCGCTGGTTGTCGCGGTGTTGGTGATGGTGTGGCTGAAGGACGTGCTGTTGCCGTTCGTGGCCGGCATGATCATCGCCTATGCCTTGAACCCGGTGACGGAGTGGCTGGTCGGCAAGGGGCTGTCGCGCACCGTGGCATCGGCCGCCGTGGTGGCTTTGATCGTGCTCGCATTGGCACTGATCGTGATGTTCGTGGTGCCACCGCTGTTGGCGCAGGTGCAGCAGTTCGTCGAAGGACTGCCGACGACCTTCGCGAAGATCAGGGCCATGATCGAGGATCTCGCGAAGGAGCGCCTGGGCACCCGGTTCGAGGCATTCAAGACGAGCCTCGATCAAGCTATTGCCGGGCTCGAGATCGATTGGTCGGCGATCGTCCCGGGTATCGCGAAGGCGGCGCTGTCCAAGGGCGCCGCGCTGATGAATTTCGTATCCCTGCTGCTGATCACGCCGCTGGTGGTCTTCTACATGCTGGTCGACTGGCACCCGATGCTGAAGCGGATCGATAGCTGGCTACCGCGCGAGCAGGCGCCCACGATCCGGCGGCTGGCTGGCGAGATCGATGCGGCGATCGGCGCGTTCATCCGGGGGCAGGGCATGGTCTGCCTGATCCTGGGCGTGCTGTATGCCGTCGGCCTGAGCTGGGCCGGGTTGCGATACGGCCTCCTGATCGGGCTCGCGACGGGCCTCATGAGTTTCGTGCCGTTCGCGGGCTGGGCGCTGGGGCTGATCGTATCGGCGGTGTCGATCCTGGTGCAGGCGTGGCCGGATCTGGTGCCGCTCTACAAGGTGCTCGGCGTGTTCGCCGTCGGCATGGCGCTCGATTCGGCGCTGTTGTCGCCGCGCATCGTCGGCTCACGGGTGGGGCTGCACCCGCTCTGGCTGATCTTCGCGCTGTTCGCGTTCAGTTATGCAATGGGATTTGTCGGTGTGCTCGTGGCGGTGCCGCTGGCTGCTGCGATGGCCGTGCTGGTGCGTTACGCACTTCAGACGTATCTTGGCAGCGAGGTGTATCACGGCAAAGCAGGCGCCGGGTCAGACGGCGCAGGGAAAACGTAGCCATGACCGGTCGTGCGACTGGGAGCCCGGGCAGCCGGCCACAACAATTGGCATTCGACCTCGTGTATCGAGCAGCGCTGGGCCGGGAAGATTTCCTGGTCGCTCCGGGAAATGCTGCTGCGGTCGACGCGATCGACGGCTGGCGGGAATGGCCGCAGCGGGCGATGGCGATCATCGGTCCGGCGGGCGCGGGCAAGAGCCACCTCGTCGAGGTCTGGCGCAGCGGCAACGGAGCGTTGCGGGCCACCGGCATCGAGCTGGCCGAGCCGATGGTGCAACGCGCGGTCGAGGCGGGTGCGCTCGCGGTGGAAAACATCGATCGCGGGATCACCGATCAGCAGACGCTGTTTCATCTGTTCAATTTGGCGCGCGAGGGGCGGCTGTCGCTGCTGGTGACATCGCGCGCGCTACCGGGTGAGCTGGAGGTTGCGCTGCCCGACCTGCGCTCGCGGCTGCGGGCGATGGCGCTGGTGCAGATCGAGCCGCCGGACGCGGCGTTGCTTCGGGCACTGTTGGTCAAGTTGCTGGCCGATCGTCAACAGTCCGTCGATCCCGATGTCATCGAATACGTGATGCAGCGGATGGAGCGTTCTGCGGAGGCTGCCCGGCGGTTCGTGGCGGCACTCGATCAGCGTGCGTTGGCGACGCGGCGGGATCTGACGAAGCGGTTGGCCGGCGAAGTGCTGGACAGCCTCGCCGCGCCCGAGGGGGAATAGGGGAATAAGCGGCGCGCTCGTTCTAAGGCGACGCTCGCGCCAGCCCGCCGAGCTCCTGCACGATCGCCGTAACCGCCTGCTTCACGGCGAAGCCTTCGCCCGGGCCTTGCGGGACACCGGCGAAAACGTCCTCGCCAGCGAGCCACCGGGCTTCGGCGTCCTCGATTTCCAAGGCGCGGGCAAGTCCCGACGACAGCTCGTAGACGTGCGCGGGAAGCTTGGCGAGCGCAAGCGCCGCCAGCAGTGGCACGCGGGCGTTGCGGGCATGCGCGAGATAAACAGCGGAGACCGGCATATCCTCGCCGCGACCCTGCCCCTCGAATTCCTCGATGCAGGCGGTGAGATCGAGCGATGTCGCTTGACGGCAGACGGTCGGGCGTTCGCGGTAGCGCGAGCACGCGTCGGAAACGAGCAGCGGACACGGCAGTTTCGCGCCGAAGCGCTCGGCCGGTGTCCGCCCCGCGATCGCCGCACTGCGGGCGAGGATGCCGGCGATCGTGCCGTCCGGTTGGCGCGCGGCGTCGGTGCGCAGGGCGCTCGCGAGGTGAAGGATTTCGGGCGCGGTGGCGCCAACCCAGGTATGGCAGCAGAACCCACAGCCCTTGCGGCAGGCGAGCTTGGCTTCGCCTGGCGTGCGCTTGGTCGATGCTTCACTGAGCGCGTGCACGAGTGCCGCGGCGCGGCTGGCACGGGTGGCGTCCGCCTTGTCCTGCAGCGCGCGGGCGACGACGAGCGCCACCGCTACGAC
>CAMDPA010000233.1 GCA_945903565.1 Devosia equisanguinis
ACGGTCCGGCAACCGCCCGCAACCGCATCCGTCGCCAGAATTCCACTACCGGGTGTTGGATGCATTTACCGGAATTTTCCGGTAAGTACGCGCATCGACCGGATGGAGAACCAGTTCATGGCCGCTGCCGAGCGCAACGCCGGGCTTGCCCGCATCAAGACGGCGATGATCGAGAAGAAGATGACCCAGGCGGAGCTGGCCGACGCCGCCGATTGTCACGAGAAGACGATCCAGAACCTGCTGCACGGCCGCCCGGTCCGCGATCAGACATTGTTCGACGTGTGCATGGTGCTCGGCCTCGACTTCGAGGAGGTCAAGTCAATCTGGTCGGGCCAGGGCGCGGGCCGCGACGAGCCCGGCCGCCCGGGCGCGGCCAAGGATATCGCGCCGGTTTACATGGGCGCCTACAGCCGCGCCGCGATCGACCACTATGTCGGTAGTTATCTGACGCTCAGGCCATCGTTCTCCGTCGAGGGCGCGATCGTCGCCTATCGCACGGACATCACCTGGGACGAGGACTGGCCGAGTTTGCTGTTCATGGAATCCGAGCGCGCCGACGCCTCCTACGCTCATCGCGGGCGTCTCTACATTCCCGCGTCATCGATGTTCATCCACCTGGTGTCGCTGACCAAAGGCGCGATGCGGATGGTGGTCGTCTCCCAGATCGATCGAGGCGGGCAGATGCGCGGCCTCATCACCACGCTCAACAAGCAGAAGGCGAACTTCGTCCCGGTGAGCGCGCCGATCGTCTACCAGCGCCGCGAAACGTTCGACGGGGTTGCGTTCGGCGAACTGCCGGTGGGTCACCCAAGCCATGCCGAACATGCAGCAACACTCGCGGAGATCACGAGCGAAGGCTACGCGCGCTTGATCGGCCGCTGATCGCCCGCGGACGCGCGCTCCAGGGCGGCCAGCCTTCCCTTGATGCGCTCGACCAATGCGGCCGCCCGGGACACGTCTGCGGGCGGCGCTGCGTTGCTCCCGGCGAGCTGCTCGATTTCTTCGGCAATAGCGGCAATTTCCGCCTCGCCGACGTTGGCGCTGCTCGACTTCAAACTATGCGCTGCCAAGCTCAGCGCTTGGGCGTTGCATTCCGCCGCCGCCGTGGTCAAAGCCGACATCACCTGCGGAGCATGCGCCAGATAGGTGCGCAGAAGTTTGGCCTTCAGATCAGGACGCAAGACGGGAAGGCTTGGAACGATGTCTGCGGTGGGGGCATCGCGTGTTGGGGCCTTCGCCGCCTTCTTGGCCTTGGCTGCCGGCCTTTTCGCAGCCTTATGCTTGCCGTCGGCCTCGCTGTGGCCAGCTGTGGCGACGTCGGCCTTGGCCTCGAGCGGGGCCGCGGCTGGCAGATAGGGCAACAAGGCCTCCGCCAGTTGCTCCTCCGCGTAGGGCTTGCTCAGATAGCCGTTCATGCCAACGTCGAGACATCTTTTGCGATCAGCCTCGAAGGCATTGGCGGTGACCGCCACGATCGGCAGCATGGGTGTGGACTGGCTCTTCTCCCGGGCCCGGATCGCACGGGTCGCGGTGTATCCGTCCATCTCGGGCATCTGGCAGTCCATCAATACGACGTCGAATGTTTCGCGATCGAGCGCCGCCAGCGCCTGCACGCCGTTTTCAGCAATCACAACGCTGCAACCGAGGCTGTTGAGGTACTCCTCGGCGACCACTTGGTTGACGGGGTTGTCCTCGGCGACAAGCACGCGCAGCCCGAGCTTGGGCGGCACGTTCTCAACGATCGCGGGACTGGTGCTCACATCATCCTTGATGCGCCCGATCGAAAGGCACTGGTAGACACCCGCGACCAACTCCCGGCGGCGGATCGGCTTGTGGAGCAGTTTGTCGATACCGGCTTCGCGGACTTCAGCGGCATCGCCGCTCCAGGACATCGACGACAGCATCATCATGCGCACGCCGGCAAAGCCCGGCATTGCTTTCACGCGGCGGGCAAATTCGATGCCGTCGGCGCCGCCCAGCACGAGATCGACGATGGCGAGATCGAACGGCCGGCCAGCAGCAATCGCCATCTCGAGCAGTGCCATGCCGGCATCGGCGCTGTCGGCGGCCTCGATCACCGCACCGCTTCCCGCCAGATACGAGGTGATGATCTCGCGGTTGGTCGCGTTGTCGTCGATGACCAGGATGCGCCGTCCCGTCAGCTTGCCATGCGGAGAACGCTCCGACGCGGGCAGCGGCCGCACGCTCAGCGGCAGCGTGAATGAGATCGTGGTGCCTTGGCCCTGAATGCTCCTCAGGTCCATCGTGTCGCCCATGATCTCCACGAGATGGCGCGAGATCGACAGGCCGAGCCCCGTGCCGCCGAAGCGACGCGTGATCGAGGTGTCGGCTTGCGTGAACGGCAAGAACTGCTTCGCCTGAACGGCAGGATCGATACCGATGCCGGTATCGCGCACGCTGAAGCGCAGCTTGCCGGCGTCGCCGTCCACCGGGGCGACATGCACGGCGACTTCGCCACGCTGCGTGAACTTGATCGCATTGCCGATCAGATTGACCAGCACCTGACGCAGCCGGACGGGATCGGCAGTCGCCGTGCCCAATGCCGCCTCGTCGACGAACAGATTGAGATCGAGCCCCTTCTTGTGGGCCTGCTCGGCCAGCAACTCGACGGCATCCTCCGCGCATCCGCCAAGATCGAACTCATGCACATCCAGATCGAGCTTGCCGCCCTCGATGCGCGACAGGTCGAGGATGTCGTTGATGATCGTGAGCAGAGCGCGCGCCGATTCCCCGATCGTGCCCGCCAACCGCATCTGGCGCTCGGAAAGACCCGAACGCACCAGCAAGTCGGTCATGCCGAGCACGCCGTTCATCGGAGTGCGGATCTCGTGGCTCATGTTGGCGAGGAACAGGCTCTTGGCGCGATTGGCCTCCTCGGCCGAAAGGTTCGCCTCGCGCAGGCTCTGCTCGATCTTGAGCCGCAGCCGGCGCTCGGTCGCGAGTGCGACGAGGTTGGCGACACCGGACGCCAGCAGCAAGTCCTCGGGAAACCATTCCCGCGGTGTGTCGTAGGTCGAGCATTGCACGACGCCGATGATTTCGCCGCCATTCTGAATCGGTGCGTGCAGCATCGCGCGAATCCGGCGGGGCTCCAGATCGCTTGCGTAAAAGCCGGTGGTCAGCGGATCAGTTGCGCAATCGGTGACCGCAATGGGGCCCCTGTTCAATACCGCAGCCAATTGTGCGGGATAACGCCGCTTGCCAACCCGGGGAACGGAGATGACGCGGTTCTCCTGGGCGACGAAAACCTCGGTCAATACGTGCTCTTCTTCGTCTACGCTGAACAGTCGCACACTCACGCGATCGACCGACATTTCGCGGCACAACTCGACGGTGATTTCTCCCAGCACCGCGTCCAGTTCGCCCGAGCGGATGCTGTCGGAGCGCATCAGGTTGTTGAGCAGAACCTGCTGACGCGCGAGGCGCTCGGCGCGCGCCCTCGCGGCGGCCTCGACCTGCAGGCGCTGATGCCGCTCGACCACGAGAGCCGCAAGGTTGGAGATGGCGAGGGCATAAAGGCGGTCCTCGGCGCTCCACACGCACGTCCGTGTGATGTTGGAGCCGGTCAGGAAGCCGACGAGCTCGCCATTGGCGATAATCGGTGCGTGCATCACCGAGCGCAGCCCACCGCCGCGAACCGACAAGTATTCATAGTTTTCGAGCGGGTTGCTTACGCTGGTATCATCGACCGCGACCACGGAGCGGCTCGACGTCCCCATCAGCATGGCGAGGTGAACGGGCGTTCCAAAGTAGTCCGGGGCGACGAACTCTCCTGTGGCGGCAATCAAGACCTCGCGCCGCGAAGAAACTTCCTTCGAGCTGTCGAGCACGATGTTACCGACGCGTTCGACGCCAAGCCCCTTGGCCAGCGCCTTCATCAGATGGCGCATCGCCTCGTCGAGCGAACCCGCGCGGATGCCCTCTTCCTTCATCAGTTCGGCGATGATCGCCTGGTGCGCCAGCAGCGCCTCTTGTTTCGACTTGATCTCCTCCTCGGCGCGCCGGCGAACGACGACTTCCTCCTTGAGCTTCAACAATTGGCCGGCGATGCGGATACGTAGCCCTTCGATCGTCAGAGCGGAGATACCTACGCCAAGCCCAAAGGCCGTCATGGCCGCAATGCCCATCGCGAGCACGGCACGATCGAACGGCGACGAGGTCGCCACCAGTGTCGGGTCGGGTATGATCGTGACCGCCGACATCGCCGTGAAATGAAGCGAGCAGATCGCCAGCACCAGCAGCGTGCTCGCAAGCCAGAACGAAAACCGCGTGTTCTCGCTCCTGATCGCAACGGTTGAGGCCGCTGACATGGCGATGCCGAGGACGACTGCCACGACGATCGCAAAGCCGTCCCACGTCACCCTGCCGGGCAATGCCATTGCCAGCATTCCCGTGAAATGCATCGCGGCGACACCAGCCCCGATCATCGCTCCGCCCAGCATCACAGTCGAACGATCGTCGCGCGCACTGAGCGCAAACCCCGTCGTGGTTCCCACCGCGGCAAGCACCAACGACATCAACGTCAGGCCGAAATCGTAGCTGATCGGAACCGGCGCATTGTAGGCGAGCATGCCGACGAAGTGCGTGGCCCAGATACCGGCCGCCCCACTGGCGCCGGTGAACCCGACCCACATATTCCGGCGCTCGGGATACGACAGCGCGAGGCAGAATGTCTTGAACGCACTGACGACGGTCCCCGCGCAGATCAGCGCCGCGAGGCCCACAAGCACAAGGTCGTGCTCAGCAGCGATGCAGGTGTAGAGACGAAACAAGCAGCCCCCGCAGGAAACAAATCAGACCATCCTCAGCCCGCCGCACGCCGCCGCTTATCGATCACTCGAGCGCGCGCAGCACATTCCCCCCGCGGAACGCGCCGATCATCGGCCGTGTGCAGCCACCCGAAGTATTCGCCTGTAAGTGCTTGCCAAATCGTGCACGCGCCACGGCCTGCGCCTAGAATTAACGAAAAAAAATCGCCGATCACTTTCCGTGCGCGCCCATCCCGCCCGTGACGGCATAAGCGCTCCATTTGGACGCACGTAATCGCACCGCCGGCTGCGTTAGTTATCTGATTATTAACCCTTCTGAATTCATAACAGCGCCGCATGGTGATCTAGGTATCGCCATCATTCGATGTCAGTTCAAATACCCTGAACGTCATTTTGTGTTCTGCGTTGACGGGGGTCTCGCGCATGCTGCCTTCCAGGCGGCGAGCGGCTCAAACGAGCCGCCGCCTAGCTATTTGCCTTGCCACGGCGTGCCTCTCGACGGGTACGCTTGGGCTCTCCATCATCGGCGCCACCGCCGCGGAGCCGACGGCCAAGGGTCAGACCGCAACAGATCGCGGCCGCCAAGGTGCGGAGCAATCCACTCGTTTCGTGATCGGCCTTGAGCGTCAGACCGACTTCCAGGTCTTCTCCCTGAGCAATCCGCCGCGGGTGATCGTGGATCTGCCCGAGGTCAAGCTGCAGTTGCCGCTGGTGCCGGGCGACAAGCCGGTCGGGCTTGTGCGCTCGTTCCACGGCGGGGAGACCGCACCGGGCAAATCACGCGTCGTGATCTATACGACATCGCCAGTCGTGGTCGAAAAGGCCGCGATGGAGCGCACGCCCGACGGCAAATCGAGCCGGCTGGTGATCGATATCGCCGGCGCTACTGCGGGCGCCCAATCAGCTCAGGGTCCGGCCGCCCAGGCGCCGGCAACGCCGGCCCGGAAGGCGCAGGCCAAACTGATGCGCGCGGGCGCATCGAGTCTTGGCGCGACCGGGGTCCAGCCCCCCTCGCCACGCCCCGCCGCACGGCCTGCCTCCACCTCCGACAAGGTCTACCGCCCGCTGATCGTGCTCGATCCCGGCCACGGCGGCCAAGACACCGGCGCGCAGAAGTTCGGCACGGTCGAGAAGGACGTGGTGTTGGCCTTCAGCAAAGTGCTGCGCGACAAGCTGCAGAACTCCGGCCGCTACCGGGTGATGATGACGCGAGACAACGACACGTTCGTCGAGCTGGACGACCGCCGCGAGTTCGGCGAAAAGCACAAGGCCGCGCTCTTCATTGCTGTGCACGCCGACTACGCCAGCACCAGCGCACGCGGCGCCACGATCTATTCGTTGCGCGAATCCGTAGCCGACAGCCTCAAGCGCTCCGCCCGCGGCGCCGTCCGCAGCAGCGTGCTGGCCCAGCCGATCAAGGCCGAGGCCGGCGGCGAAGCCAACATCGTGAAGGGTTTGCTGGCCGATCTCGCCCAGCGCGAGGTCGATACCACCAAGGACCGCACCAACGTGTTCGCGCAGTCCGTCATCGAATACATGGGCCGCTCGACGAACCTGCGCGACAACCCCGACCGATCCGCCGCCTTCCGCGTGTTGAAGACCGCCCAGGTGCCGGCGGTGCTGATCGAGCTCGCCTACGTCACCAACCAACAGGACGCGCAGAACCTGCGCTCGGAGGACTGGCGCAAGAAAGTCACCGAGTCGATCATGACCGCGATCGACAACTACTTCACCCACGAGAGCACGCAGGTGCCGATGTAGGGCGCCGGCGGCAGCGCAGCATCCGGCCTCGCCGAACCAGTGGACCTGGGCGCGACGATCAAACTATCATGCGTGGCCATAAAACCGTGGAGGTTGGCCGCCATGAAACGCGCAGCATTCATCGCCGCCGCCGTGCTCGGATGCGGCGCGGCATTGGCAGGTCCCTGCGCCGCCCAGCAGGACGCCATCGCCGACTTCTATCGCGGCAAGACGATCAGCCTGCTGATCGGCACGGTCGCCGGCGGCGAATACGATCTGCACGCGCGGCTGATCGGACGCCACATCGGCAAGCATATCCCCGGCAATCCCAACGTGATCCCGCAGAACATGACCGGCGGCGGCGGCGTCGTGATGGCCAACTACCTCTACAATGTCGCGCCCAAGGACGGCTCCTACATGGCCGTGCTCAACAAGGCGCTACCAGCGTCACAGGCGACCGGCGAGCCCGGCCTCAAACTCGATAGCGGCAAGTTGTTCTGGATCGGCGCGCTGGCGCCGACGTCGGAAGCCATGGTCGTGTGGCGCACCACGGGCGTCAAGACGATGGAGGATGCCCGGCGCACCGAGGTCATCATCGGCACCACCGGCAAGGACAACATCACCTACATGTTTCCCAAGCTGATGAACGAATTGCTCGGTAGCCGCTTCCGCCTGATCACCGGCTATCGAGGCGGCGTCGACATCAACGTCGCGATGGAGCGCGGCGAAGTCGGCGGGCGCCAGAACACCTGGTCGAGCTGGAAAACAACAAAGCCGCACTGGCTGCAGAACGGCGACATCATCGTCATCGCGCAGGGCGGCGAAACGGCCAAGGATCTGCCCGGTGTCCGCAATGTCGAGGATCTCGCGCCGTCCGAAGACGACAAGCGCGTGTTTCAATTGGTGCTGGCGGGGTCCCGGCTCGGGCGGCCAATCGTGACGACGCCGGGCGTGCCCGCCGAACGCGTGAAAGCCCTTCGCGATGCCTTCGACGCCACCATGAAGGACCCGGAATTCCTGGCCGCCTGCGAAGCGGCAAAGGTCGAGGTCGACCCTGTCCCGGGCGCCAAGCTGCAATCGATCGTCGGCCAGATTCTCTCCACGCCGCCAGCCACCGCCCAGCGGACGAAGCGGCTGTTGGATTAGGGCTGGACGCAGGCGGTTACCCGTTGCCACCATGGCACATCCCCCTCCTCTGCGTTCCCGGAAGCCGCGCCCCAGCGCGGCTATCCGGGATCTTGCCGCGAACGATTTGAGCGTATCGCTTACCACTCGAACCCATCGGCACGGACCACATCTGGAAACAAGTCGCGCCACCCCGGGTTATTTTTCTCAATGAGTTGGATTTTCCAATCCCGACGCCCGCGTTTCATCGAACGCTCGCGTTGTTCTGCGGTCTTCGCGTCATCGTGGGTCTCGAAGTAGACCAGCCGATCGACCCAGTAGCGCTTCGTGAACCCCTCCCTCACACGCTCGCGGTGCTCCCAGGCTCGACCGGCAAGGTCGCTTGTCATTCCAACATAGATCACCCCGCGCGGGCCGCTCGCCGTCATGTACACCCAGTACGTCCTGGCTTCTTGTTGGAGCATCCGCGTTCGTACTCAACAATCACCCGGCAAGACCCCGGCTCTCCGCGCGGTCGGCAATGCCGACCACGCTGCGGCCGGGGACGCAGAGGAGAGGATTACACAATTCAACAACAGTCGCGATTGGTCCGCGGGCACCTTGTCGGTAGCACACGAGTTGTCCGGTTCCAGTAGCACACGATATGTCCGGTAATCCGTGATTCTCTCAATGCGCAGCATTGGGGGGATTGGATGAGCCGGGCCAAGTGTGACGAGGACCGGAGAATGGAGAAGTTTCTGGACGTTTA